>NZ_JBEOZN010000006.1:0-149810 GCF_040298085.1 Streptosporangium sp. NPDC001681
ACTCTCCCCACTCTCCCCCCAAATCTTTTTTTTTTTTTTTTTCGCTTTTTTTCTGGTGTTGCTTAACTATTTGTCTCGCCCCCCCCCCCCCCCCCCGGCGGGCCCCCCCCACGGCGGGCCGGTGCGCGACCTGATCATGCCGGCCGGGGTGCTCGGGGCGGTGGCGCAGACCGCTCGGCCACATCGGTGTACCTCGCCGTGTCACCGCAGGACGACGGCACGGCGGTAGCGCCCGGTGACGCTCGCGCCTAAGGATCTCCCGGCGTACCGTGTCGGTATGCGTGAGGGACGTGCGGAGGACGCGAGGACCGAGGCCAGACGACTGATCCGTGACCTACTGGGCGAGGCGCGGCCGGACGCCGCCCTGCTGCTGGGCGAGGCGGGAGCGGCGCTGGGCGCCGACCGTGTCGCGCGTTCCGTCGAACTCGCCCGAGGCGCCCCCCTCACCCGCAGATCCACCGAGCTCGCCGCGCTGGCCGCCCTGCTGGTCGGCACCCGCGAGCTCGGCGAGCGGTGGTGGCGGCGCGAGCGCGGCGGCAAGCTGCCCGCGCCGGACGAGGTGCTGTGGAGCTCCACCGCGATCGAGCCGTGGACCGACCTGACGGTTCTGGAGATGCTCGCCGCCTGGATCGCCGACGACGCGGCGGACGAGACCTGGGGCCGCCCCGCCGCCGTCACCGACCTCAACTCCTGGCAGGCCGAGGACCGGGTCGAACTGCCACCCGACGCGCGCCCCGGCCAGCGGATCGTGGTCTCCTTCGACGCGGGCGGCCGCCTCGACGCGCTGGTGCTGCGCCGGGCGGACAACGAGCTCGGTTCCAACCTCGACTTCGACTCCCTGCGCTACTCCCGTCCCGCCGAGGCCCAGTGGAGCTGGGGCGTCGCCGCGGGGCTGGGCCCGCACCGGCTGGACGAGCATCCCGACCCGTACGAGCAGCCGGTCGACACCGAGGCCGCCGAGACCCTGCACACCTGGGCGCTGCGCCAGGGCGCCTCCGCGGAACAGGCGGGTGCGGTCTGGCGCAACAGGGGCGACGTCATCGCCGCCATCGAGCGGATCGACTGGATGTGGCGCAGCGGCGAGTGGTTCGCCTGGTGGCGCGGGGTCTCGGCGCTGGTCGACGGCGAGCCGGAGCAACTGGCCGCCCGGCTGTGGGAGATCGCCGACGCCTCCTAGATGACCGCCTGCGGCGTGGAGATCAGGTCAGCGGCAGCCACACGCGCATGCTCGCGGGGCCCCGGTTGCCCCAGCGGTGATAGGGGACCAGCCGCAGGGACGTCTGCCGGCCCGCGGCCGCCCGCCGATCGGCCCGGTACGGCCAGGCGTCGTCTTCCGGCGCCGTCAGGCAGGCCGGGACGTCCAGCTCGACGGCCCCGTCGACGTGCCGCTCGACCGGCGTGAGGGGTTCCACCGTGACCTGCGCCAGCGGAGGCTCGTCGCCGGTGGACTCGGCGCAGTAGACGAGCGGGCCGCGTTCGACGGCGGCG
The DNA here is from genome assembly GCF_040298085.1 of Streptosporangium sp. NPDC001681. NCBI lineage: Bacteria > Bacillati > Actinomycetota > Actinomycetes > Streptosporangiales > Streptosporangiaceae > Streptosporangium > Streptosporangium sp. NPDC001681. The sequence continues at coordinate 1,489 of NZ_JBEOZN010000006.1, forward strand.
CACCCGCGGACCGCGTCCACCCGCCGGTCGGGGAAGGTCCAGCGGGGCCGCATCGGCAGGTCGAGCCGGATCCGGTCTCCCGGCCGCCAGTCGGCCTCGGCCGTGGCGTAGCCGGGCTCGGCCGGATGCGACACGCCGCCGTAGGTCAGGGTCGCGCCCTGGGCCCAGGGCGGTACGCGCAGCGAGATCCGGCCGGCCCGGCCCTCGATGACGTGCGCGGTCACCGTGCCCGACCAGGGGTAGTCCGTCTCGATCCGGAGCGCGAGACCGTCGTGGTGGATCTCGCCGGGCGTGTAATGGTGGATGCGCAGGGCGTCGCCGTCCGCCGCGGCCAGGTAGGCGGGGAGCGAGGCGAGGGTACGGGCGATGTTGTTGGGGCAGCACGACACGTCGAACCAGGGCGAGCGCAGGCCACCCTCGGAACCGTGGTTGACCCCCTCGCGCGGCTCGGCCGGGACTCGTACCTGCAGCGGGTTGACATAGAAGAACGAGCGCCCGTCCAGCGCCACCGCCGTGGCGAGCACGTTGTACATGGTCCGCTCGGCCAGGTCGGCGTAGCGCACGTCGCCGGTGGCCAGCAGCAGCCGGTGCGACAGCATGATCGAGGCGATGCAGGCGCAGGTCTCGGAGTAGGCGCGGTCGGCCGGCAGCTCGAAGTCCTCGCCGAAGGCCTCGTCCGAGTGGTGCGAGCCCACCCCGCCGGTCAGGTGGACGCGCCGGGCGACGGTGCGCTCCCACTGTGTCTCGACCACCCGCAGCAGCTCCGTGTCACCGGTCTCGACGGCCACGTCCACCGTGCCGCAGGCGAGATAGAGGGCGCGCACCGCGTGCCCGCGGAACACCCGCGCCCGCCGTACGGGCAGATCGTCCTGGAAGTACGCGGGATGGAACTGGATCTCACCGAGGGCGGGCCTGCCGCGCCGCTCGACGAACCTGCGGGCCATCTCCAGGTAGCGCTCGGTCCCGGTGACCCGGTACAGCTCGACCAGCGCCGTCTCCACCACGGGATGACCGCAGGTCTCCTCGGTGTCCATGAAGCGGGCGCAGACGTGGTCGGCGGCCCGGCGGGCCACCTCGGTCAGCGTGTCCTCGCCGTGCGCGCGGAGCCGGGCGACGCCTGCCTGGATCAGGTGGCCGTAGCAGTACAGCTCGTGGCCCCACTCGAAGTCGGTGTAGCGCCGCCCGCTCCAGCGGGTGTTGAGGTAACCGTCCTCCTCCTGCGCCCGCGCCACGGTCGCGGCCAGCTCGTCCAGGGCGGGGTGGTCCGACCAGGCCATCCCCTCCAGCAGCTTGTAGATCTCCGAGTCGGAGAACTCCCGGCCCCGGCGGGGAGTCACGCCGCGGAAATTGCCGATCCAGCCGACCCGTTCCATCCACTCCTGGCAGTGGGCGATGACGACCTCGCGGTTGAGCGCCATCCGGTCACCCCAGAAACCCGGGGTGAGCCGTACGGCATCGAGGCCGAGCGGGGACAGTGCCCCCGCCGAGGGCATGACGGGACTAACCACGCAGGGCTCCTGACATGAATCCGCGCACGTAGTGGCGCTGGAGGACGATGAAGAGGATCAGGCAGGGCACGGCCATGACCATGACGCCGGCCTGCAGCATGCCGTAGTCGACGGCGCCGAACGTGCGCTGGGTCATGCTGACCACGGCCACCGGCAGGGTGAAGCTCGCACCGTCGTTGAGCAGGATGAGCGGGGCGAAGAAGTCGTTCCACGAGGCCAGGAAGGCGAACAGGCCGACCGTGACCAGGGCGGGCCGCACCGCGCGCAGCAGGATGCGGGCGAAGGCGCGGAACGTGCCGCAGCCGTCGACGAGGGCGGCCTCCTCCAGCTCGCGCGGGATCGCCTCGAAGGCGTTGCGCATCATGAACAGCGCGAACGGCAGCTGGAACATCACGAAGACGAGCGCGAGCCCGATCAGCGAGTTCTGCAGCCCGATGTAGCCGAGCAGGACGTAGAGCGGGATCAGGATGGTCGCGTACGGCACCATCAGGATCGCCAGCGTGGTGAGGAAGAGCAGGTTCTTGCCGGGGAAGTCGAAACGGGCGAAGGCGTAGCCGCCCAGGGCGGAGACTCCCAGCGTGCCGGCGACGGTCATCGCCGAGACCAGCACGCTGTTGGTCAGGTAGGTGCCGACGCCCTCGCCGAAGCGGGCCATCTCCAGGTAGTTCCCGACCCCGCCGTCGAAGGAGGACCAGCCGCTCCACAGCAGGGGGAACAGGAAGAGCACCGCCAGGGCCGACATCGTGGTGTAGTAGGGCGTTCTCACCGGTCTGCTCACTTCGACCTCCTGAGTACCCGCATCTGCAGGGCGTTGAGCGCGACCAGGGCGACCAGCAGCACGACGGACAGCGCCGCGGCGCCGCCCAGATCGAAGCGGAAGAACGCGTCGCGGTAGACGACCATGACCATGGAGACCGTGCTGTTGTCCGGGCCGCCGTTGGTGAAGATGAAGAACTGGTCGAAGGCGAGCAGGGAGCCGGTGACGCTGAGGACGAGCATCAGCGCGAGCGTGGGACGGAGCAGCGGCAGCGTGATCCTGGTGAAGATCTGCCAACGGCCGGCGCCGTCACTCCTGGCCGCCTCGTAGACCTCGACCGGGATCGACTGCAGCCCGGTGAGCAGGATGAGCATGTTGAACCCGGCGAACCGCCACAGCACCAGCGCGATCGTGGAGAACAGCGCCATGTTCGGGGTTCCGGTCCACCTCACCGGCTCGTCGGTGAGGCCCAGGGCCCGCAGGATCGGGTCGATCGGCCCGAAGTCGTTGTTGAGCATGCCGTAGAAGAGCAGCGCCGCCGCGGCGAAGCCGACCGCACCCGGCAGGAAGAACGCGGTACGGAAGAAGCCGACACCGGGCCTGCGCTCCTGCACCAGCAGGGCCAGGCCGAGCGCCATGGCCGACAGCAGCACGGTCGTGATGGCGGTGTACTTCAGCGTGAAGCCCACCGCGTCGAGGAAGAGGGGATTGTCGGCGATCTTGAGGTAGTTGTCCGGCGCGTTGAACGTCGCCCGGCCGAGCAGCGGCCAGTGGTTCAGCGACATCCAGACGACCAGTGCCAGCGGTGCCAGGAACAGCACGCCGACGATCAGGGCGGTCGGGGCCGCGTAGACCCAGCCCTGCGCCCGCCGGGTCCGCCACCAGGGGGGCGGCGCCGGGACGGCTCCCCGCACCGCCTTCCCGTCATGCCTGGTCAGTGTCACCGTCATTGCTGCAGCGACTTGGTGATCTCGGAGTTGAGCTGGGCGACCTTGCCCGCGTCACCGAACACGGCCTCCCTGGCCAGGCGCAGCCACGGCCCCTGCGGGTCGTTGAAGGTCTGCCCGAACCGCAGCGCGTACGGCGTCCGCCCCTTGGCGACCATGGAGTTCATCAGCACCACCCTCGGGTCCTGGGCGGAGTACTTGTTGTCGGCCAGGTCGGTGCGGGCTGGAATGTCCTTGTTCTTGGCCATGACCTCGACCTGTGCCTCGTCGGAGACCGTCCAGGACAGGAAGTCCCAGGCGGCGTCGGCGTTCTCGCTGGTCGACGAGATGCCGACCGAGTCGCCGCCGACGAAGGTGGACTCTCCGCCGTCGGGGCCGGCGATGGGCGCGACGCCGATCCTCATCTCCTTCGGCATCGAGCCGAGCGTGGTCGAGGGCATCGGCATCACGCCGATCTCCCCCTTGGGGAAGAAACCGGTCCAGGTCGGTCCCTGCTCCTCCTTGGCGGTCGGGCCGGTGACGCCCTTGGCGTAGAGGTCGCGGTAGATCTTGAACACGTCCGTCATGGCGGCCTGGTCGTTGAGCGAGGTCGTGCCCTCGGCGTCCATGACCTGGGCGCCCGAGGCCCACACCGACGGCCAGAAGGTGAACACGTAGCAGCCGCCGCAGTTGCCGCCGAAGAAGGTGCCGTGCACCTTGCCGTCCTTGCCGAGCTTCTCGTCGACGACCGTGGCCTGCTCGGCGAACTCCTTCAGCGTCGTGGGTCCCTTCTCGGGGTCCAGCCCGGCCTTCTCGTACAGGTCCTTGTTCCAGAACCAGACGGACAGGTCCAGGGTGTGCGGGAGCGTGTAGGAGCGGCCGTCCAGCGTGCCCAGCCTGATGTGCGAGGGGGCGAGCTTGTCCTTGTGGGGCAGCGCGGCGATGCGGTCGCTGATGTCCAGGTACAGGCCCTGCGAGGTGTAGTTGGGGACGAAGATCACATCTGCCGCGAACACGTCGGGCAGCTGCTTCGCCCCGGCCGCGGCCGCGATGCGCGGCTGGTAGTTGTCCGTCGGGATGACCGTCAGCTTCACCTGGTTCTTGTGGCTCGCGTTGTACGCCTTGACCAGCCGCTCGCTCTGCGCCTGCGTCGCGGCGCGCGTCCACATGGTGATCGTGGTGGCCTCATCGGCGGGAGCGGCGGTCTTCTCGCTCCCGCCGCAGGCCGCCGCTGTTGTTAGCGCTAACAATACGATGGCGGTCATCCCGGCGCGTGGCTGCATGGTCTTCTCCTCTTCCGGCATCCCCCGCGACGCGCGAAATAGAACTAAAAGGTTTTCGGAAACGTAAAAGAAACATCAGACCGTGTCAATCCCCTGCCGATGGGAGGCTGACCTTGCTGTTGAGTGAGGGTGAGGGCTACTCTCTGGGGGGCCACCATCATGATGGCCGATCCTGCTGACAAGGTATAAAGAAAAGGATTTCGTCAGATGGCTGGCAGGCGGTCACGTGCGGTGACCATCAGTGACGTGGCCTCGCTGGCCGGCGTGTCGATCGCCACCGTGTCCAAGGCACTCAATGGGAAGGACAACGTCAGGGCCGACACCCGGCAGCGCGTGCTCGAAGCGGCCGAACAGCTCTCCTTCCGGCCGAACGCGCTCGCCAAGAACCTGCTGACCGGGCAGAGCCGTACGGTCGGCCTGTTGACCAGCGACAGCGCCGGGAGATTCGGGATCCCCGTCCTTCTCGGCGCGGAGAACGCCTTCGGCGCGGGGGAGATGGCGGTGATGCTCTGCGACGCCCGCGGCGACGTCATCCGCGAGCAGCACCACATCCGCATGCTCCTGTCCCGGCGGGTCGACGGCCTGATCGTGGTGGGGGAGAGCACCAACCCGCGCCCCTCCATCAGCCGTGACCTGCCGGTTCCCGTGGTGTACGCCTACGGTCCCTCCGACGACGCCGACGATGTCTCCTTCGTGCCCGACGATGTGGGCGGCGCGATGCTCGCCGTACGGCACCTGCTGGCCACCGGGCGGCGCAGGATCGCCCATGTCACCGGTCCCACGGACTACAAGGCCGCGATCGACAGGGCCGAGGGCGTGCGGCGAGAGCTCGCCGAGGCCGGTCTCGAACAGGCGGGCGAGACCCTCTTTGGTGCCTGGTCCCAGCGGTGGGGGCGGCAGGCGGCCGAGATGCTGCTGATGGCGCAGCCCGACCTCGACGCGGTGTTCTGCGGCAGTGACCAGATCGCCGCGGGCTTCATGGAGACGGCCAGGGAGCGCGGCCGGCGCCTGCCCGCGGACATCGCGGTGATCGGCTACGACAACTGGGAGGTGCTGTCGGCCGAGACCCGCCCGCTGCTCACCAGCGTCGACCCGAACCTGGAACGGCTGGGGCACACGGCCGCGCAACACCTGTTCGCCGCCATCGACGGGAAGGTCGCCCCCGGCATCCACACCATGCCCTGCCGGCTCGTGATCCGCGACTCCACCGCACCACCCGGCCCTTCCTGATCAGGGTCGCGCGGCCGTCGCGGCATCGGCGGCCGCGCGGGTTCTCGGGCCCGGGGGCGGGACTCATCCGCGGCCGGGGCCGGCGCGTAGCGCGTCGACGGCGACCCGGGCGGCCTGGCCGATCGCCAGGTCGATGTCGATGCGCCGGGTCGCGTGCAGCTGCTCGCTCCTGGCGAACACCGCCACCGCGTATCTCCCGCCGCAGGGATACTCGGCGACCCCCGCCTCCATGTGCAGGCCGGGCAGCGTCCCTGTCTTGGCGGCCACCCGCACTTCCGCGGGGAACCCCGAGGCGATCCGTGTCCAGGAGATCTGCCGCGCCATGTAGTCGCGCACCGCCGCGCACGCCTGCGGCGGTCCCGCCTCGTCGCGCCAGATCAGCCCGAGCAGCCGGGTCATCTCGCGCGCGGTGCTCGAGGTCGTGTGACCGGGGTCGAAGACCCGCAGCGCCTAGACCCGCTCGGCGGGCAGGGTCGGGAAGATCCGCGCGAACTCGGCGTCGTCCCGCGCCCCCACATCCGCGAGCATCGACTCCAGCAACTGCCTGGGCCCGCCGATCACCCGGGTGCGCCCCAGCCCCAGCTCCGCGGCCAGCATCTGGACGGTGTCCAGGCCTACCTTGCGCATCAGCAGGTCGGCGGCGGTGTTGTCGCTGACGGACATGGCGAAGTGGGCCAGGTCGCGGAGCGATATCTCCACGTCGTCCGCGCATCCGGCGGTCCCCCAGCCGCCGAGCCTGTCCCCGGCCGTCACCAGCACGCGCTCGGCCGGGTCGAGCTGGCCGGCCGCGGCCTGGCGGGCGAACTCCAGGACCAGCAGCACCTTGAAGATCGAGGCGATCACCACCTGCTCGTCGGCGCGTACCCCGACCTCACGCCCCCCGGTGATGTCCAGCGCGTGCAGATGACCGTCCAGGCCGGCCGCCGTGAAGATCTCCGCTATCCGTTCCTCTGTCGACACACCCGCAACGCTATCCAGGCCCGCCGGCGGCCCGTGACGCGTGGCGAGCCGGATGTCTGTGAAGCTCGGCCGTCCATGCCCGGGGAGGTCCGATGGACCCCGGGGGATGAAGGCGCGGGTGGACGATCGCCTATCGTGGCGCCGTGGACCTTTCCCGGCACCTGCGACATTTCCTCGTCGTCGCCGAAGAACTGCACTTCGGCCATGCCGCGGAGGTGCTCGGTATCGCCCAGCCGCCGCTCAGCCAGTCGATCCAGCGGCTGGAGCGCGAGCTCGGCGCCGAGTTGTTCGACCGCTCGCGCCGCCAGATCGAGCTCACGGCGGCGGGGCGGCTTCTCGTCGGGGAGGCCAGGCGGTTCCTCGCGGGCGAGGAGCGCCTGCGGACGATGATGCGTCAGGCCGGTGAAGGCGAGCTGGGAACTCTCCGCGTCGGGGTACCTCCGGAGATCCCGGCCGTGACGCTCCACGCCCTGCTGCGGCGCGTCACCGAGGACACCCCAGGGCTACACCTGGAGCTCCATGAGCTCACGGTCCCGGAACAGCTCCGCCGCCTGGCCTCCGCCGGGCTCGACGCGGGCCTCGTGCACCACCCCGTCGACACCCCCGGTCTGCTGTACGGCCCCGTCGTGCAGATCCCGCTGGGCGTGGTGCTGCCACGTACCTCCCCCCTGGCACTGGCGCGGTCAGAACCGCGACCGGAGCGGTCAGGATCGCGGCCATGGGAGATCGAGCTGGCCGAGCTCGCCGGGCACGATCTCGTCGTCTTCCCCCGCGAGACCTCCCCGGCCTGGTACGACCACCTGCTCGACGTCTGCCGCACGAAAGGTTTCTCCCCGGTACGGCTCCGGCACGCCCGCAACCCGGAGTTCCTGCTGGGACTGGTGCTGGCGGGTCACGGGGTGGCGTTCGAGCAGGAGGCGATGGCGCGCAGGGAGCCACGGGTGATCTGGCGCCCCCTGGCCGGAGATCCTCTCCGGCGGGGGATCTGCGTCGCCTGGCCGGAACGGTCGGCCCACCCGGCGGCCACCCGCTTCGCCGTCCTGGCCGCCGAGATCCTCGCCCAGCACGGCACGGCCGGGACACCGCCGGCGACACCCGAGACGGCACCGTCGCTCGGGCCCCGTCCCTGGTCCGTCGTCTACGCTCCTTGACGTCCTCCCGGCCGCATCTCGGCCGCCGGTCCGGTGCGGTGTGACACGAGGAGTTCGACGCCTGTCACATCGCCCCGGCGCCGACCGCGTCCGGCCGCGATTTCCCCGCCACGCTCGGCAGGTTCCGCCTGGTATCGAGGGGACCTCCCATCGCAAAGAATGCTCTACCAGGACAAGACCTCGGCTCTATCGACGATGGGCATGTACGGGTGTAGACAAAGGTTAATTAGCACCAAGAAGGCGACAAATTAACAACTTGTTTGCTCAGGGAACGCCGCTAGAAGATCCCGCGTCATGTTCGGGTCATCGGACAGACGGACGCGGTGACGCCGGCGGGGGGAGTCCGTGGTCGCCACCGGAGCCGCCCACCAGAACCTGGTCGCGTTGGAGCGCACGAAGTGCCGGCGCGGAGGCGAAGGCGAGATTCCGTGAAGCCGATGCGAGGTCGGCCGGGAAGGTCGTCCGCGCCGTCTCCCGCTGAGCCGGGAGTCCTTCCCGCAGACAATCAAGATCGGAGCAAGACCGTGTGCCAGCACATACCCCCCTGTCCGTCCGCGGACGCTTTTGATCATGAGGCGGCGCGTCTCGTGGTCTCTTACCCAGAGCAGGGGTGGGGGCTGCTCTGCAACGGCGTGGTGGTCTTCGATGACACCGGGGAGCTTATGCCCGACGGACGTAGCATTCCCGCCCATCGCGGCATTCCCGCCCATCACAGCCACTGCGTCGGGGCGGCATGAGAGCGTTCGCCGCTCCAGCCTCCCCTGTGGCCGCCGCTGCGGCCGCCGACCCGTCCCCGCACCGGGGGACGGCGCCCCGGCGGCTCTTTTCCGTCCCGGTCCCGGCGCCCGGGGCATGGCAGCCGACCGGCGACCGGCAGCCCGAAAAGGTCGGATGACGATGCGTCGGGTCCACCTCCGCAAGCGGTCACGCTCCGCCGCCTGGCTCACCCTGGACCTGCGGACTCCGGCGGGCAGGCGGCTGCCGTACTGACCGCTCCGTCTCACCGGGTGCCGCGTGGCCGCGGCCGCGGGCGACACCGCGGAATGAGCGGCCCTCCGCACCGGTTACAGCGGTACGTGAAGGTTGAAATCTACTCAGACGTCGTCTGTCCCTGGTGCTACATCGGCCACGCCCGCTTCGCCCGCGCCGTCGAGCGCTACCGGGCCAAGGGCGGGGAGGTGGAGGTCGAGTTCAGGCCGTTCCAGCTCATGCCGGACGCGAAGTCCAACGGCGAGCTCACGCTCACCTGGGCCGCGAAGAAGTTCGGCGGGGCCGAGCAGGCCGCGCAGATGTTCGGGAGGGTGGGCGGGGTCGCCGCGGAGGACGGGCTGGTGCTGGACTTCGACCACGCGATCCAGGCCAACACCTTCGACGCGCACCGCCTCATCCGGCTCGCCGGAGAGCAGGGCAAGGGGGAGGAGGCGCTGTACGCGCTCTTCCGGGCTCACTTCACCGACGGTCTCGACGTCGGCTCGCGGGAGGTGCTCGCCAAGCTGGCCGGGGAGCTCGGCGTACGGGCGGACCTCGACGGTGAGGACGGCGCGGCGGCGGTGCGGGAGGAGCTGGCCCGGGCCCGCGCCATCGGCGTCAGCTCGGTGCCGCTCTTCCTGTTCGAGGGCCAGTTCGCCGTCTCCGGCGCCCAGCCCGAGGACACCCTGCTCGCCGCCCTCGAAGAGGTCGCCGAGCGCACCGGGCAGTCACCGGCCGCCAGGGCGGTCAAGGCCGCCCAGACCGGCGGGGACGCCTGCGACGACGAGGGGTACTGCGCCGTCTGACGACGCCGGGCCCGCGAGGGGGAGGTCAGCCGGGAAGACCGGGCAGGCCGAGCTCGCCGGAGCGGTGGTGGCGGCGGCACAGCACCTGGTAGCGGATCGGAGCGGCGCCGGTGTCGCCGATGACCACCTGCTCGCCGGTACGGGTCATGCTGCCGCCGACCACCCGGGCGTTCAGGCGCCCGGGGCGTCCGCACCAGCACAGGACCTCGACCTGGAGGCGGTTGATCTCGTCGGCCAGCTCGAAGAGCCGCTGGGCGGCGGGGAACATCCGCGAGCGGAAGTCCGAGGCCAGGCCGAAGGCGTAGACATCGATGCCGTAGTCGTCGGTGAGGTCGGCGAGCTGCTCGATCTGGGCGACCGTGTAGAAGCACGCCTCGTCGCAGATGACGTAGTCGATGGGCTGGTGCGCGCGGACCAGGGCCACCAGATCCAGGTCGTCGTCGACCTCGACGGCCTCGCTGCCCAGGCCGATCCGGCTGGTGACCTGCGCGCTGCCCGAGCGGTCGTGTTTGGTGAGCACCAGGCCGCGCCTGCCCTGACGGCCGTGGTTGTAGTTCATCTGCAGGGCCAGGGTGGACTTGCCGCAGTCCATCGGGCCGAAGTAGAAGCGCAGCACCCCGTCCCGGGAGACGGCGGGAACGGCGGAGAGGGCAGACGTTTCGGTCACGGGGCGCCAGCCTAGTACTTCTGGCGCGGTCAGCGATCTCCACCCCTGGTGACCGGTTTGTCGCTTTCGTTGACCGTACGATCCCCGTGGTGCCGGGGAGTCGACGGGGCTCGCCCGGCGGGTGAGCCCCGTCGGCCGGTGAGTGCGGACGAACGCCTCCCGGATGGAGTCGACAGATCCCGTTGAGGACGCCGTGGTCGGTCGGCGGCCGGTCGGCGCAAGGGCCGGACCCCATCGGGAGGCGTTCACCTACATCCTCACGGTCAGAGCAGGCCGCTCTCGATCGCCGCCTTCAGGCCCGCCTGCGTCGCCTGGTGGGAGGAGACGCCGTTGGTCACGGTGAAGTCGATGAGCAGGATGCTCGCCTCGAAGGTGAGGTGCTCGGTGACCCGCGTCCGCCCGTCGCCCAGGTCGGTGAAGACGATCTTCTGGTGCGTGACGACGTTCGGCAGCGTCCAGGTGTCGGTCTCGTAGTAGAGGTCGTCGCGGTGGACGCGCTGCTGCGCGTGCGTGTTGCTGGTGACCGGCAGCCCGGCGACCGGGATCTCCTCGACCGCGGTGAAGTTGACGTAGCGCGTTCCTGGCTCGTTCCAATCCGCGTGCGTGACGACCCGCTTCAGGAACGAGTGCATGCCCAGATGGTTGTTGATATTGGAGTAGGCGTCGAACACGTGCTGCACCGGGGCGTTGATCTCGATGGAGACATCACGTTTGACCTGCTTCCTTCCCGTTATCGGCAGGGGAGCGGTCAGGCACTCGTAGAACCTGTAGGTGTTCCAGGCGATCTGCCACTGGGCGGCGAGCAGCGGGTCGGTGTCGGCGCGGGCAGGGCTCGTGAAGGCGGTGAGGAGGAGGGCGGCGGCGGACAGCGGGGCCACGAGAAGCCGGAAGAGCTTTGTCATGGATACCTCAGGAGAAGAGGGGGAGGTGATGAAAGTCTTCTACCGCATCCGATCATGGTTTCCACGTTCCGAACACAGATCGTGATCTTCATGTTTTGTAACGGTCCATCCTCGGACATCCGCCTGAAAGGTCATGGTCTGCGACCGAGGGTGAAAGACGGGAGGTACGAGGGGGTTTGGAGGGAAGATCTGCTGGTAGGAGTGGGTGGTCCCTGGCTGGCATAGCCTGACTGGGCTTGACTTGGCTTGACCGTGAAAAGCGTGGGAGATTCCCTTTGGCATATCGGAAAGTGGGAGAACCAGTGACGACCACCAACAAGACCGTTCCACCTCTCGGCAAGACCCCGGCCACCCTGACCTCCGGCCCCTCCGCGGAGACCGCGGAGATACCGGTGGCGCTCGCGGCGATGATGAGCGAGGACGAGGCCGTCGCCGCCCAGGCCGAGGCGGCTCGCTGGCGGTACGGGTTCTACGTCGTCATCGTGGGGCTCGTGGTCATCCTGATCGGCTTCGCGGTGATCACGCTGCGCGGGGGTGACACGACCGCGCCGTTCGCCGGGCTCGTCGGCGTCTCGGGTGCGATCATCGGCGCCTACTTCGGCGTGCAGATCGGCCAGTCCGGCAAGGACAGGGTCGAGGCCGAGCTGCGCCGTACGAACGAGATCGCCATCCGCCTCGCCGCCAAGGTCCACGCGCACGACGCCGACTCGGTGATCAACACCACCATGGGTCCCCGGCGCCGCTAGAACAGGCACCGCGGACCTCCAGCGGGGCCGGCCTCCGGACGACCTCCGGCAGGGCCGGCCTTTCGCGTCTCCGCGGCCAGGTCCGGCTCCTGCGGTCCCGGACGTCCACCGGTACTCACCCCTCCGCTCCCGCCAACACTGCCCAAGGATCGGCCGTAGCTTCGGCAGGGTCCGCCGATTTGCGGATTCGCCGGGACTGGGTAGACACGGGGGCATGCGCAGCGTCCGTATCGGGGTCGACACCGGGGGCACGTTCACAGACGTGGTCGCGGTGGACGAGCAGACCGGTGAGATCACCACGACCAAGACTCCCTCCACCCCCGCCAACCCGGCCGACGGGTTCATGGAGGGGGTATGGAAGGTCCTCAGAAAGGCGGCCGGGGCCGAGGAGGTGACCCTGGAAGCCGTGTCGGCGGTGGTGCACGGCACCACGGTCGCCACCAACCAACTCCTTGAGGACCGTATCGCCGACCTGGGCTTCGTCACCACCGAGGGCTTCGAGTTCATCCTGGAGATCGCCCGCCAGAGCGTGCCCGACGGCTACGGCAACTCCTACTTCTGGGTGAAGCCGCCCCGCATCGTCCCGGTGCACCGGGTCAGGACCGTCGGCGGGCGCCTGGACCACACCGGGGCCGAGGTGCGGCCGTTCGACGAGGAGCAGGCCGTCGAGGCGGCCCGGTGGTTCCGTGATCGCGGCATCACCGCGATCGGCGTCTGCTTCCTGCACTCGTACGCCAACCCCGCCCACGAACTGCGCATGCGGGAGGTCCTGGAACGGGAGCACCCGGATGCCGTCGTCTCGATCTCGTGCGACGTGCTGCGCGAGTACCGCGAGTACGAGCGCTCGGTCACCACGCTGGTCGACGCCGCGGTCAAACCGACGATGCGCCGCTATATCGCCAACCTGGCCGAACGTCTGGAGGCGGACGGCCAGGAGGGCGAGACGGGGGCCGCGCGTGCGGGCGAGCGCCTGCCGTTCTCCGTCATGAAGAGCAACGGCGGTGTGCTCTCCGCAGCCGAGGTGGTGCACCAGCCGATCACCACGGTGCTCTCCGGACCGGCCGCGGGCGCGCTCGGCGCCGCGCTGATCGCCGCCACCGCCGGGCACCCCTCGGTGATCACCCTGGACGGCGGCGGCACCTCCACCGACGTCGCGGTGGTCGTCGACGGGGAGCCGTCGCTGACCACCGAGGGCAGCATCGGCCGCTACCCCTGCAAGATCCCGATGATCGACATCGTGACCGTCGGCGCGGGCGGCGGCTCCATCGCGTGGATCTCCCCGGAGGGCACGCTGAAGGTCGGGCCCAAGTCCGCGGGGGCCGACCCGGGGCCACTCTGCTACGGCCGGGGCGGCACCGAGGTCACCGTCACCGACGCGCACGTCTTCCTCGGCCGGGTTCCGGCGCACCTGCTCGGCGGGGAGATCCCGCTCGACGCCGACGCCGCCCGGCAGGGGATCGAGGCGCTCGCGGGCAAGATCGGACTGACTCCCGAACGGACCGCGGCGGGCATCCTGGAGATCAGCGCGTTCAACCAGTCGAACGCCATCCGCCAGATCACCGTCAAGCGCGGCCTGGACGTGCGCGACTTCCCCATGGTCGCCTTCGGCGGCTCGGGACCGCTGCTGGTCTGCAGGCTCATCGACATCCTCGGCCTGCCCTCGGTGATCGTCCCGCCCGACCCCGGCAACGTCTCGGCGTTCGGGCTGCTCACCGTGGACGTCAAGAACGACTACGTGCGCACCTTCGTCACCCGCGACCTCTCGCTCGCGGCCGCCGCGGAGATCTTCGGTGAGCTGGAGGGACAGGCGGCCTCGGCCCTGGACCGCGAGGGCTTCGCCGGAGAGGCGCACGTCTACGCGCGAAGCGCCGACCTGCGCTACTACGGCCAGGCCTACGAGGTCAGGGTGATGGCCCCGGCCGGACCGCTGGACGAGGCGTGGCGGGCCGAGGTGCTGGACCGCTTCCACACCGAGCACCACAAGCTCTACGGGTACGGCTACCGTGACGACCCCCGGCACGGCGTCGAGTGGGTCAACCTCCGGGTCTCCGGTATCGGCCCGATCACCCGCCCCGCCATCGGACGCCGGCCGCACGGTACGAGCCGGCCCGAGCCGGTCGCCTTCCGCGAGGTCTGTTACGACGAGTGGGGCAGCACCCCGATCCACCGCCGCGCCGACCTGGCGGCCGGAGCGGAGATCAGCGGTCCCGCGGTCATCGAGGAGTACGGCTCCACCCTGCCGGTTCACCCCGGCTTCACCGCGACCATGGACGAGTTCGGAAACCTGGAGGTGCGCCGTGCAGCGAACGACAACGGCTGAATCGACGAGCGCGGCCGACCCGGTGCTGGTGGAGATCGTCGAGGGAACGCTCGCGTCCGTGGAGATGGAGGTCGAGACGGCCATCGCCCGTACCGCCCGCTCGCCCATGATCCGCGACGCGCACGACTTCCGCGCGGGCATCCACGACGTACGGCTGCGCAAGCTGACCGGCAGGTCCTACTCGGCGCTGGTCCAGCCGATCGTCAGGGACTTCCCGACCGCCGAGATGAAGCCCGGCGACGTGTTCTTCCACAACGACGTCTACCTGTCCGAGGGGGGCATCGGGCACCTGCCCGACCTGTGCGTGACGGTCCCGGTCTTCCACGGCGGGGAGGTCGTCGCCTTCGTGCAGGCGTTCGGCCACCACGACGACATCGGCGGAGGCGTGCCCGGCTCCATGCCGAGCAACGCGCGCAGCGTGTTCGAGGAGGGGCTGATGGTCCCGCCGATCAAGCTGTGGGACGAGGGCGTGCCCAACCGGGCGGCGCTCACCATCATGACCCGGAACTCGCGGATGCCCGACTCACTGGCCGGAGACCTGGACGCCGAGTGCTCGGCCTGCCTGATGGGCGCGCGGCGGCTGGGCGAGCTGTTCGACCGGTACGGGCGCGAGGCGGTCGAGGCGTGCTTCGACGCGATCATCTCCAACACCACCGAGACGTTCCGCAGGGAACTGCTGGCCAAGATCCCCGAGGGCACCCACGTGTGGGAGGACTACGCCGAGCACGACGGCGTGGACTCCCCCCGCCTGCACACCCAGCGGATGACCCTCACCGTCGACCATTCGGCCCAGGTGCCGCTGGTCATGGACTTCACCGGCACCTCGCCGCAGGCCAAGGGGCCGATCAACCACGCGGGCGACTACGCCGACGGGGTGTTCCTGAAGAAGTGGCTGGCGCCGATCCTGCGCAACCTGGCCGACACCCCCGAGCGGATGGCCGAGCTGGACGTCAACGAGGGCGTCGTGCCCCTCATCGAGATGCGGTTCCCGGAGAAGGGCACCCTGCTCACCCCGATCTTCCCGGCCCCCACCAACGCCCGTACCTTCGTGATCCTGCGCCTGCTGGGCGTGCTGGCCGGGGTGCTGGCCAAGGCGACCGGCGGCCGGATGCCCGCCGACCAGGAGACCATCCGCTACACCGGCGTCTACGGCGACGGCCTCGATGGCACCCCGTACCTGATGCGCGAGGTCCTCGGCGGCGGTTCGGGCGGCCGGTGGTACGCGGACGGGGAGGACACCATCCACGTGGTGCCCGACTCGCGCAACATCCCGGTCGAGTTCGCCGAGTCCCGCTGGCCCTTCCGGGTCGAGCGGCTCGGCCTGGCCCGCGACTCCGGCGGTCCCGGCCTCTACCGGGGCGGTCTCGGCTACGACAAGCACCTGCGGATGCTCCGCGACGCCTCGTTCATGTCCATCGCCGACCGCTCGATCCTGTCCTGCTGGGGGGTGAACGGCGGCCGGGCCGGAAAACCCTTCGTCGTGGAGATCGACGGGACGGAGATGGAGGGCCTGGTGGACGACTCGCCGGTCCGCGCGGGTGAGATCATCCGGGTCCGCACCACCGGCGGTGGCGGCTGGGGTTCTCCGCTGGACCGCGACCCCGCCCTGGTGGCCGCCGACGTCCGCGACGGCAAGGTCTCGGCCGACGGCGCCCGCGACGACTACGGGGTCATCCTGTCCGGCTCGCAGGACGATCCCCAGGTGGACGCCGAGGCGACCGAGATCCGCCGCGCGGAACTCCGCGCCCTGGTCACCGACGACGCGCCCTTCTTCGATCGGGGCCCTGGCTTCCCCTCCCTGTCGGGCGGCCTGCCGCACGCGGAGGTGGACTTCAGGTAGTCGAGCGGGTGTCCTCCTCGGGTACCGCCCGCATCGGCGTTCCGCGCCGAGAGCCCCGGCGGAGGTCACCCCCGGCCTCGCCTCACGGTCCGTATCAGGTCGCTCGGGAGATGAGAGACACCCCGCCACGACGGCCGTGAGGACCACGGCTGGCCCGTCCTGGCGATCGGCTTTCCCCTCCCCCGGCAGCACGCCGGAGGAGGGGCCCGACGAGTTCGTGTGCCGGGTCGTGGTGGTGCTAAACTGTGGGTAGTTGCGGTTGTGGTACCCATGAAACTCTGTGTGCACCTGAAGGTCATCCGTCAGGTGCATTTTTGTTTTCCCGGTCATCTCCGGATGGGCTCATCGCGGCGACGCGGGATCCGCGCGGTGCGGATTCCGGCTCTGCCCCCTATCGAAGGAGAAGGTTATGGCTACGGGAACCGTGAAGTGGTTCAACTCGGAAAAGGGCTTCGGCTTCATCGAGCAGGACGGCGGCGGCGCCGACGTCTTCGCTCACTACTCCAACATCGCCGCCCAGGGCTACCGTGAGCTGCAGGAGGGCCAGAAGGTCTCCTTCGACGTCACGCAGGGCCAGAAGGGCCCGCAGGCCGAGAACATCGTTCCGGTCTGACGTAGCACCAGCACGGCAAGGGCCGGGGCCCGCATCCTTCGAAGGGTGCGGGCCCCGGCTCGTTTCGTGCCCGGCGCTCCTTGCCCGCTGAGCGAGAAGGCGTTTTCATGAGGGAATGCCGCTGACGATCACTGTGGTACGACATGGTCAGAGCGAGTCCAACGTGGCCTTCGAGGAGGCCTTCCGCGCGGGCCGGGCGGTCGTCCTGGAGCGCCCCGACTCCGAGGCCGAGCTGACTCCGCTCGGCAGGGAGCAGGCCACCGAGCTGGGGCGGCACCTGGCGGCAGGGGATCCGCCGGAACTCGTGCTGTGCTCGCCGTACCGCAGGACCGTGCAGACCTGGGAGCTGGTCGCCGCCGAGCTGGGTGCGGACCCCGAGATCCGGCTGGAGCCGAGGCTCAGGGACCATGACATGGGACGTTGGTCGGGGATGAACCTGCTCGCGCTCAGGGAGAGGTTTCCCGGTGAGTCGGAGAACCTGGTGGCACGCCTGTACGGCGGCTTCCGGCCCCCGGAGGGGGAGAGTTTCCCCGATGTCGCCGGTCGGATACGCGAGGTGATCGAGGAACTGCGTGCCGGGCACGCCGGGCGCCGGGTTCTCGTCGTCGCGCACGACTCGGTCGTGCTGATGTTCAAGCACGTGATCGAGGATGTCCCGATCGACTCCGTCGAGGCGTTCGGCCCGGTCGGCAACGCCTCGGTCTCGGTGTGGCGCGGAACCAGGCCCGAGGTCTTCAACGAGGTGGGCCACCTGCTGGGGACACGGCCGCGGTAATGCTCCGCTCCGGCCCGGACCTCACGGCCCCACCCCGCCAGGTACCGGTATGAGGGATCATGGGATTCCCTCATCCGGGTATCGTGCCAGTCTCGTGACTCCTCCGCGCCCCGAGGGGAGCGGCTTCTCGCTTCCCTCGGCCGAGGTAGGCGACGGCCAAGCCCTGACCGTTTCAAACACCGGAACCATAACAGGGAGGCGATTCACCTGCCGGGTAAACCCGGCAGCCCCCTCACTAAACATGATGGGGGATCATGGCAAGTGGGCCGGGAACAGAGGAAGCGTTTCTCCGGCCGCCACGTATCGGAGGTTGATCTTGCAGGGAGCACTCGGCGACATCGTCGTTCTCGATCTCTCTCGTGCGCTCGCGGGTCCGCACGCCACGCAGATGCTCGGCGATCTGGGTGCTCGGGTGATCAAGGTGGAACATCCCGGGGGAGGTGACGAGTCCCGGGGCTGGGGCCCACCGTTCGTAGGCCCTGATAGTGATATTTCTACTTATTTCCTGGCGGCCAACCGGAACAAACAGTCGATCACCCTCGACCTCAAGTCCGCCGAGGGCAAGGCGCTGATCGAGCGCCTGGTGCGGCAGAGCGATGTGCTGGTGGAGAACTTCCGCACCGGCGTCCTGGACCGGCTGGGCTTCCCCGTCGAGCGGCTGCACGAGCTCAACCCCCGCCTGGTCATCCTGTCGATCACCGGCTTCGGCCATGACGGCCCGGAGGGCGGCAGGCCGGGGTACGACCAGATCGCGCAGGGCGAGGCCGGGCTGATGAGCCTGACCGGCCCGTCTGCCGACGAGCCGTACCGGGTGGGCGCCTCGATCGCGGACCTGCTCGGCGGCATCCACGGCGCCTACGGCGTGCTGGCCGCGCTGTACGAGCGGGAGCGGACCGGGCGGGGCAAGGTCGTGCGGACCTCACTGCTGGCCGCGGTGACCGGGGTGCACTCCTACCACGGCACGGCCTGGACCGTCGGCGGCCAGGTGCCCGTCGCCAACGGTAACCACCACGCCTCCATCGCCCCGTACGGGGCCTTCCACTGCGCCGACGGCATGATCCAGATCGCGGTGGCGAACGACGTGCAGTGGCGCAAGGTCGCCACCCTGCTGGAGATAGATCCAGATATCGCGAAATATGCCACGAACAGGGAAAGGTTTGCGCATCGGGACGAGCTGATCGCGGACATGGAGCGGAGGCTCACGAAGCACGACAGGGCGCACTGGCTGGCCGCGCTCGGCGAGGCCGGGGTGCCCGCCGGGGCGATCAGGTCCATCGACGAGGTCTACGCCTGGGAGCAGACCCGTTCCCAGGGGCTGGTCGTCGAGGTCGACCACCCCGTGCTCGGCACCATCGAGCTGCCGGGACCGCCACTCCGCTTCGACGGCGACCTTCCCATGCGCCATACCGCCCCGCCCGCCCTCGGCGAGCACAACGACGAGGTCCTCGCCTGGCTGAGGGAGCGTGAGCGTTGACAGGCAGGCGGACCTCTCCGCACACCCAGCCGCCACCCCGCGGGGCGCGGATATGACTCCGGCGCGACCCGACGCGCGGACCCTGATCGACACCTTCCTGGACCCCGGGACCTGGATCTCGTGGGACGAGCCGCCCGCCGACCCCTCCCAGCCCGGCTCGGGGTACGCCGAGGAGCTGGCCGCGATCCGGGCCAGGACGGGATACGACGAGGCGGTGGTCTCCGGGGAGGGCCTGCTCGACGGGCGCCGGGTGGCGATCGTCGCGTGCGAGTTCTCCTTCCTGGCCGGCTCGATCGGGGTGGCCGCCGCCGAGCGGCTCACCGCCGCGATCGAGCGGGCCACCGCCGAGCGGCTCCCGCTGCTGGCGGCCCCCGCCTCGGGCGGCACCCGGATGCAGGAGGGCGCGATGGCCTTCGTCCAGATGGTGAAGGTCACCGCCGCCGTGGCCGCGCACCGCGCCGCGGGCCTGCCGTATGTCGTCTACCTGCGCCATCCCACCACCGGTGGCGTCTTCGCCTCCTGGGGCTCGCTGGGGCACGTCACCGCGGCCGAGCCGGGCGCGCTGATCGGGTTCCTGGGGCCGAGGGTGTTCGAGGCGCTGCACGGCTACCCGTTTCCCGAGGGTGTTCAGGTCGCCGAGAACCTCTTCGCCCACGGCCTGGTCGACGCCGTGGTGTCGGCCGAGGACGCCCGGCGGGTCGCCATCCGGGTGCTCGCCGTGCTGTGCGCCCCCCGTGAGGGGCTGGATCCGGGTCCCGAGCCGGACGAGTGGATCCCGGTGGTCCAGGCGTGGGACGCGATCAGCCGCTCCCGCCGCGACGACCGCCCCGGCGTGCGGGCACTGCTCAAGCTCGGAGCCTCCGAGGCCACCCCGCTCAACGGCACCGGTGTGGGCGAGCACGATCCCGGGCTGATCCTCGCCCTGGCCAGGTTCGGCGAGGTCCCCGCGGTCGTGCTCGGCCAGGACCGGCGGCACCAGCGGATCGACGCCCCGCTCGGTCCGGCCGGGCTCCGGGTCGCCAGGAGGGGGATGCGCCTGGCCTCCGAGCTGGGGTTGCCACTGGTCACCGTGATCGACACCGCCGGGGCCGCGCTCTCCAGGGCGGCGGAGGAGGGCGGCCTGGCCGCCGAGATCGCCCGCTCCGTGGCCGACCTGGTGATGCTCGACGCCCCGACCGTCTGCCTGCTGCTGGGGGAGGGCGCGGGCGGCGCCGCCCTCGCGCTGCTCCCCGCCGACCGGGTGCTCTGTGCCCAGCACGGCTGGCTGTCTCCGCTCTCCCCGGAGGGAGCGTCGGCGCTGCTGTACCGGAGTGTCGACTTCGCCCCGGAGATCGCCGAGGCCCAGGGGGTGAGATCCACGGACCTGCGCCGGGACGGCCTCGTCGACCGGATCATCCCGGAGTTCCCCGACGCCGCCTACGAGCCGGAGGCGTTCTGCCGCCGGGTCTCGCGGGCACTGGAGTACGAGATCGCGACCCTGCTGGGGCAGCCCCCCGCGGACCGCCTCGCCGCCAGGCTCTCCCGCTACCGCCGGCTCGGCGTGGGCTGAGCGGGCGGCGGCGACGGGACGACGGCGGGTCTCCACCCCGGCCGCGCGTCGTGACAGGTCACCTGGGAGCCCTCAGGTGGGATGTCAGGCGCGAGGGGGGTCACGGCTCCGAGAGCACCGGGGTGAGCGGGACCGGCAGGCGCTCGATCCGCACGGAGAAGACCTCGTCGCGGGGGACGACCACCTCGTACGCCCCGTGGTCGACCATCCAGTAGCCCAGGGCCTCGGCCTTCACCCCGCTGTGCCCGGTGTAGGCGATGTGCAGGCTCTCCTCACCGTTCTCCTCGGAGACGTCAAGGACCAGGCAGGGCTCACCGCCGAACGCGCCGACGGTGCGGACCAGCACCAGCCAGTCGAGGTCCTCGCGCGCGACGACCAGCCGCCAGTAGCCGGAGGCCGCCTCGAAGCCCGGCCGGGCCTCCTCGTTGAACAGCACCACCTCGGTGGTACCCGGGCCGAGGGCGGCGGCGTACGTCCGGCCGGAGTAGCGGGCGGCGAACCCCGAGGCCACCGGCTCGATCTCGGCGCTCATGAGGCGGGCCGCCAGCTCAGGCCGTCGTAGCAGCCGAAGAGGCGCTCCTCGCCGTCGGTCACGTGGATGATCTCGGCCCCGGCGGGGATCGGCATGGGCGTGGTGTGGAACTGCGGCACGACGTGATCCCGCGAGGTGGTGAAGCCGTTCCCGGCGAAGGGCGGTGAATCGTTCCAGTCACCGCCCATGTGCGGGCCGTACGGCACGACGTAGGCGTCCATGTCGCGGGCGTACCAGCGCATCAGATAGATCTCCGGGACGGTGGCGGTCAGCTCCGAGCCGTCGAACCCCAGGTCGAGACCGGCGAAGAGCTGAGCGGGGGTGGTCAGCCGCGCGCAGTCCTGAACCCGGTACACGTATCCGGAGATCACGGTGCGTCTGCCGGCCAGATAGGGCACGAGCAGCCGAGGAGGTATGACCTTCTGCATCTGCGTTCTACGCCCAGGTGGATCACTCACGGTCGGCATTTTACGATCCACCGGCCCGGAGTCGCCGGTGTTCCAGGCACGGCAGGGCATTCCGGGTGGCAATCGTGATCTGGGAGTCGAATTCGCATATCTGTACGCCGGGTCCGGGGCCCATATCGGTGCGTACCACCCCCATCGGGTCGACCAGCATGCTCCGTCCGATCCCGAAGTTGTCGCGGGCCTCCGGATTCGGCGCCTGGCCCACGGCCGCGACCCAGGTGGTGTTCTCGATCGCCCGGGCCCTGACGAGGGTGGTCCAGTGCTCCTCCTTCATCGGCCCGGAACCCCACGCGGCGATCACCGCGAACAACTCGGCCCCGGCGTCCACCAGGGCTCTGGTCAGCTCGGGGAAGCGGATGTCATAGCAGGTGACCAGGCCCACCCGGAGCCCGGCCAGCTCCACCACGACCGGCGTGTCGCCCGGCGCGACCAGCTCGGATTCGCGGGCGCCGAAGGAGTCGAACAGGTGGATCTTCCGGTAGGCCGCCTCGATCGAGCCGGTGGGGCCGATGGCGACCGCGGTGTTGTGGACCCGGTGATCACCGGGCTCGAACACCCCCGCGATCACCGAAAGGCCGTGCTCCCGTGCGGCTTCGGCCAGCCCGGTGACGAACGGTCCGTCCAGCGGCTGGGCGAGGTCGGTGATTCTCCTGCCGTACCGGGTGAGCGTGGCCTCCGGGAAGATCGCCAGCTCGGCGCCGCCCGCGGCGGCCTCGCCGAGGGCCGTGCGGGCACGATCGAGGTTGGCGGCGGGGTCTTCCGAGACCGGGATCTGGCAGAGGGCGATGCGCGTCACGGGTGTGACCCTATCCGTCGGTTCGGCACTCGTTCCATCCACGTGAGGCTCCGCCACGCCCATTCCAGCGGTCCGTACCTGAATCTGGCCAGCCACGCCCGGCTGAACAGCACCTGAAACACCAGGACGGCGACCGAGAGCGCCACACCGGCCAGCCGGGTCGCATCCGAGGTGAGCAGTGGCAGGAAGAGCAGGATGATCGGTGTGCTCATCAGGTAGTTGGTCAGCGCCATCCGGCCGAGCGGCGCCAGAGCCGCCAGCAGCGGGTCACGCAGCCGGGTCCGCAGCAGAAGCAGCAACCCGGTGCAGTAGGCCGTGGCGGCGGCGAGCCCGGCGGCCGGGTAGACGGCCCGGTTGAAGAGGACGGGGTCGCCCGCGATGCGTACCCAGAGCCAGGTGAGCGCCACGCCCAGCACCACGCTCGCCGCGAACGCGAACGGCAGCAGCCACTCGGGCGGCGGCCGCTGCATCATGGCCATGCCCAGCACGAACAGCCCGGGGACGAGGATCACCCCGCCGCCCTGGTGTACCGCCCAGGCGGTGAGGGCGACGCCCAGCAGCACCACCGCGGGCTGCGGGAAGAACGAGGCGGGCAGCAGGATCAGCGCCCCGAAGATCGCGTACGGCAGGAGCACCTCGCCGGGGTTGACGATCTGGTGGAGCGCGCCCAGCGCCGCGAGCACCGCCAGCCTGCGCAGCAGCACGGCCCGGGGGCTCTCGGTCCGCTCGGCCGCCGACTGGAGGAAGAGGACGAAGCTCAGCCCGAACAGGAACGAGAAGATCGGATAGAACCTGCTCTGCAGCAGGTTGTCGATCACCCAGTCGACCGCGTTCTGGCCTGGGTTCCTCAGCTGGTCGCGGGTGTGCTGCCAGGTGTTGACCAGCATGATCCCGCACACCGCGAAGCCGCGGAGCGCGTCGAGCTCGTGGAATCGTCGGGTCACAGGAAATAGACGTATCACCCCATAATCAACTATGCATAGATGATCTCCCCCGTAAGCCCTCTCGGAGGTGTGGCGATCGCCGCCCGCGCGAACCCGCGAGCGGGACATCACCCCGGTACCGCGACACCATCGCGGGGTTCTCGGCCGGTTCGGCTCTCCCCGGGTGACCCTGGTCAGGCGGTGATCCCGGCCCGCTGACCGGCTGGACCGGGGATGTGAAGTCCTTGCCGGATGTCGTCCGGTAAAACGAGTCGCCACTCTGGGTAACGACTTATATCCTCTCGGTTGTGGTATCGCTGTGATACCGGATTCGCCGTACGGTGGGAGGCATGGCTATGACATTGCGGCTCTCCGACGAGCAGACCGAAGCCCTCCGGCGACGCGCGGAGCGAGAGGGGCGGAGCATGCAGCAGGTGGTGCTGGCGGCCGTGGAGGAATACCTGGTGCGCCATTCCGATGACGAGGAGGTTCATCGGCTCGGCGTGGAAGCGGTGCGCCGATGGAAACCCGTTCTTGATCGGCTCGCCGAATGACCCGTTGTCTCACGGTGGAGCAGGTTCTCGATCTCGCGGAGTTGGCCTTCGGGGCTACGCCGGAACTACGCGACCTGGGTCTGCTCGATTCCGCCGTGCACAGGCCCCAGGCGTCCATGTTCGGGCAGGAGGCATATCCGGACCTGTTCGCCAAAGCCGCGGCCCTGCTTCATTCACTGGCCGCCAATCATCCGTTCGTGGATGGAAACAAGCGGGTGGCGTGGGTGGCGACGGTCGTCTTCCTGGCATGGAACGGGAGGGCGATCGACACCGGCGATGACGAGGCTTATGACCTCGTCATCGCCGTCGCCTCGGGCAAGCTCACCGAGGTCGATGAGATCGCCGATGTGCTCCGGAGCTTCGCCGTGACCGTTTGAGGCGGGCCCACCCCGCCGCCGGCCGGTGGCGCCCCGTTGGGCGGGGAGGGGCCGGGCGCGCCCAACCGCCGTCCCCGCCTCGGGAGGTTGCTACCTCTTGACGCGCACCTGGTCGGCCTGGAAGGGCGTCCAGGTGCCGATGCCCCTGGCGGAGGGAGTCGCCGGGCCGCACAGGGCCTGGAGCAGGTGGCCGCCCATCGCGTAGTCGATCGGATGCGGCACGACCCGGCCCCCGTCGATCTCGTTGTACTTCGTCAGGTTGACGCCGATGGAGAGCCGGCGGCCACCGTCCTCGCGGGCCAGGGCGTAGGTGACCATCCCGAACACGCCGCCGCTGTGTCCCCAGACCCGCCCGCAGGGCGTGTCCTCGTTGTAGACGCCGAGGCCGTAGTTCATCACGACGTTGCCCAGCCCGTCGGTGACCGGGACCGTGGTCTTCATCTGGGCGAGCTCGGCGGGCCGCAGGATCTTCCCGTCCAGCAGCAGGCGGTAGAACCGGTTGAGGTCGTCCATGGTCGACACCAGCGCCCCGGCCATGCCGAACCAGGACGGGTTGTAGACGCTGTAGTCACGCGGCGGATCGATCAGCCCGTAGAAGGACTCGTACGCCTTGGAATGTGGACCGAGGATGAACGGGGTGCGCGGGAAGTACGTCCCGCGGAGCCCGGCCTTGCGGATCACGTGGTCGGTGACGTACCGCTCGGGATCGGTGCGGGTGACCTTCCGCAGCAGCAGTCCGGCGATCACGTAGTTGGTGTTGGAGTAGGCCCAGGACCGCCCCGGCTCGTTCGTGGGCGGGGACTCCAGGCCGATCCTCGCCAGTTCTTCCGGCTGGGCCGTGCGGAGCCGGTTGTCGTCCACGCTCTGCGTCGATCCCACGAGCAGCGAGGGGAAGGCCCCGGCAATGTAGTCGGCGATGCCGCTGGTGTGGTTCAGCAGCATCCGTACGGTGACCTGCCTGCCCCGTTCGCCAGGGATGAGGTCGGGGAGATAACGTGCGATCGGCGCGTCCAGTTCGATCCGGCCCTTCTCGACCTGCTGGAGAATCGCCACGGCGGTGAACGTCTTGGTGATGCTCCCGACCCGGTGCGGCATCTCCGGCCTGACCGGACGTCCGGTGTCCACGTCGGCCACTCCGGCGGCGCCGCTCCACCGCGCGGGCCCGTTGCGGACGTCGGAGTAGACGCCGTACATCCCCGCGTCCCTGATCGCGTCGAGGCTCTGCCGGAGGGCCCGATGGTCAAGACCCGCCTCGGTCGCGGCAGGCGAGGGGTCTGCCGTTGCGGCGACGGCGGGTGCGGGGAGCACGGTGACGCACGCCAGGAGTAGCCCGAGCCCGGAGATCGCCTGCCGTCGAAGGGAGCTTCCTGCGCGTGTTCTCATCAACAACCACCGCTTTCAGGACGGGATCACGATAAAATGATCTTTGCAATCATTTCGTGATGTGCCAATTCCCTCACAGGTAAGGCGCCGGCCGCCTGCCGGAGGGAAGGGGGTGTGCGCGAAGAGGCGGGGACGCGGCAGGCGGTGTCATCGGCCGTGGCCGAACGCCTGGAAGGTCCTCCAGGTGACAACGAGGAGGCTCGTCGGCTCGCCGAATGATCGGCGCCGGGTCAGGTGCCGTCGGTGAAGGCTCGGTAGGCGGGGCGGAGGAGGTCCAGGATGGGGATGTGCCGGGCCTTGATCTGTGGCGGGTCGAGGGTGCGCAGTAGCAGGTCGGGTGGGGGGACGGGGAGGCCGGTACGGTCGCGGAGCCGGGCCGGGGAGACACTCGGCTCGTAGAAGGCGGTCAGCCGGTCGGTGAACGGTACGTCGTCCACGTCGAACAGTCCGGGTCTGTTCTCGCCGGAGCCGGAGCCGGGCGCGGTGGTGCCGCCCGCCTCGCGGAGGGCGTCGAGCAGGGCGTCCCTGGCGATGCCCCGCCAGGCCAGCACCAGGAACGGGTCGTCGTCGAACCTCTCGGCCAGCACGTACAGCACGGCGGACAGGTGTTTGCAGGGGAAGCCCCAGTCGGGACACGAGCAGGTCATGTCCAGGTCGCCGGTGTCGGGGAAGAGCGGCAGGCGGCAGGCGCGGAAGGCGTCCTCGATCTCCGGCGGCATCTCGCCGGCGAGCAGCTTGGCCCGGTAGAGGGCCTGGGCGGCCAGCGCGTCGGTGAGCTTACGCCACTGGTCCGCCCGGTAGGGGGTGATCTGGATCTCGACCCGGTACGGGGTGCGCCGAGACCCCTGGACCCGTGCCGTGACCAGCCCCGGCCCGAGCTCTGTGTCGAGGACCTGGCCGGAGCGGGCGTACGAGCGGCCCCGGCCGAGCCTGCCCGGGTCGCAGACGTCTTCGAGGATGTCGATGAACCGGCGCGACCACCACCGCTCACCGATCGAGCCCCGCTTGCTGCGGACCCGGATGCCGCCCTCGACCCGGATCGGCACGGACGGCTCGAACCAGCCGCTCCTGCTCATGACGCCTCCTCGCGGACCCGTACCGGAAACGCGCCGCGCCCGCTCATCAGACGGCCTCCGGTCCGAGACGGAACAGCTCGTGTAGCCGGTCGGTGGACAGGCCGGTGATCCAGTCCTCGCCGGTGCCGACGACGCTCTCGGCGAGCGCCTGCTTGCGCTCGATCATCTCGTCGATTCTCTCCTCCAGGGTGCCGACGCAGATGAACTTCCTGACCTGCACGTTCCTGGTCTGGCCGATCCGGAACGCCCGGTCGGTCGCCTGGTTCTCCACGGCGGGATTCCACCACCGGTCCACGTGGATGACGTGGTTGGCCGCGGTCAGGTTGAGCCCGGTGCCCGCCGCCTTGAGCGAGAGCAGGAAGAGCATCGGTTCGTCGTCGTCCTGGAACCGCTCCACCAGCGCGTCCCGCTGTCTCTTCGGCAGCCCGCCGTGCAGCCAGAGCACCGGGCGGTCCAGGTGCGCCGAGAGGTACGGCTGGAGCAGCGTGCCGAACTCGGCGTACTGGGTGAAGACCAGAGCCTTGTCGCCCTCGCCGACGATCTCCTCCGCCAACTCCTCCAGCCGGGCCAGCTTCCCCGACCGGCCGGACAGCCGCGAGTTGTCCTTGAGCAGGTGCGCCGGATGGTTGCAGACCTGCTTGAGCTTCAGCATGGTCGCGAGCACGTTGCCGCGCCGCTCGATGCCCTCGCTGCCGGCGATCCTGTCCATCATGTCGGTGACCACCGCCTGGTAGAGGGTGGCCTGTTCGGAGGTGAGGGTGCACCAGACCTTCATCTCCATCTTGTCCGGCAGGTCGGAGATGATGGTCTTGTCGGTCTTGAGGCGCCGGAGCACGAACGGCCCGGTGGCGCGCCGGAGCGCGGTGGTCGCGGTGGCGTCGCCGTCCCGCTCGATCGGCTCCTGGTAGCGCTCCCGGAACGCCCTGGCCGAACCGAGCAGGCCGGGGTTGCAGAACTCCATCAGGGACCAGAGTTCGGCCAGGTGGTTCTCGACCGGCGTGCCGGTCAGCGCGAACCTGCTCCTGGCCGGCAGCGCCCGTACGGCCTGTGCCTGCCTGGCGGCGCTGTTCTTGATGGCCTGCGCCTCGTCGCAGACGACCCTGGCCCAGGAGAGGCCGGCCAGCGTCTCACGGTCCCGCAGGGCGGTGCCGTACGTGGTGAGGACCAGGTCCGCCCGCTCCACCCGCCGGGCGAGTTCCGTCCCGCGCAGCCTGGTGGTGCCGTGGTGCAGGTAGACCTCCAGCGAGGGGGCGAACCTGGCGGCCTCCTTCTGCCAGTTGCTGAGCAGCGACATCGGGCAGACCAGCAGGGTCGGCCCCGGCCGCACGCCCGTCGCACGCTCGTTGAGCAGCAGGGAGAGGGTCTGCGCGGTCTTTCCCAGGCCCATGTCGTCGGCGAGGATGCCGCCGAGCCCGATCTCGGACATGAAGCTGAGCCAGGACAGCCCGCGCTCCTGGTACGGCCTGAGCACGCCGTGGAAGTCGGCCGGAGTCGTGATCGGCACGAGGCGGCGGTCGGCCTCGCCGGACAGCAGGTCGCCGAGGAGACCGTCGGCGTCCACCCCGACGACCGGCAGTTCCTCGTCACCGCCGTGGATGACCTCCTGGATCACCTCGCCGACGGTCATCTCACCCGATCGGCGCCGCTCGACGGCTCTGAGCGCGGCGGTGAGCTGCCGGTCGTCCAGCTCGACCCAGCGGCCCCGCACCCGGACCAGCGGCACCTTGAGCCTGGCCAGCTCGGCCAGCTCCTCCTCGCTGATCGTCTCGTCGCCGATCGCCAGGTCCATCCGGAAGTCCACCAGCTGGTGCAGCCCGAAACCCTGGTCGGCCGCCGCGCCAGGACCGGTCGGCTGCGAGCGGGCGGTGAGCTTGAGGCCGAGCCTCGTGGTGCCGGCCCAGGCGGGCAGTTGCACGCCGAACCCGGCGGCCTGCAGGAGCGGGGCGGCCTGACGGAGAAACGCGAACGCGCCGGCCGTGTCGAGGACCAGCTCGGAAGGACGGCGATCGCGCAGCGCCTCTCCCACCCTGGGGTAAAGGCGTGCCGCCCGGCCGAGCCCGGCGAGCAGCGCCTCGTCGGGACGCCCCGGCAGGCCGGGGACGGTCTCACCGGCCCAGATGAGCGGCGCGGGAAGGTAGAGGCTCAGGTCGTCCGAGGACTGGAGGGCGAACTCCAACCGCCAGCGGGAGCCGTCGGGTGGCGGTGCCGGACGGCCGCCGTACTCCGCGACGAGGTCGCGGGCGGGCTCGGGCTCCGGGCCGCTCTCGGGCTCGGTCAGCCGGAAGCACACCCTGACCGGGCCGTCGAGCCGGTGCGCGGAGTCGAACCACTCGCGGAGCGGCCCGGCCAGCTTCTCCGCCGAGGTCCGGGTCAGCCCGGGAAGCGCGGCGTCCGCACCGGTGAGGGCGACCATCCAGCGGTCCGGGAGGGGAGCGCGCGGTCCCGGCCGGTGCCCGCCGAGCAGGCGGTCGGGGAGCGCCCGCCGTACCGCGGCGTCGGTGAGGCAGGCCACGGCCTCGATCAGCACGTGGGCCGAGGGCCGCTCCTCGACGACGGCCCGGCAGACGGGCGGCATCGCGGCGGCCAGTTCACGGAAGCGGACCGCGTGGGGACCGGTCAGTACGGGACGCCACCGGGCCGCGTAGCCCGCGTCCTCGGCGACGAGCTGTGGCAGCACCCGGCCCCGGCGGATCAGATCACGGGCGTACGCCGCGACGACGGCGAGATAGCGCAGGGAGGCGCCGGGGACCGGCGCCCGGTCCTCTCCGTCGGGGAACTCGTCGGGCTCGTACCTCTCCGCCGGCAGACGGGTCATCTCGTCCACGGCGTCGAGCAGGCTCAGTGCCGCGCCGGGCTCGATCAGCAGGGCGGGCACCCGCCAGCGGCCGATCTTCGGCTGCCGCGCGCCGATCTCGATCCCGGACTCGGCGGAGGGCAGCGGGCTCCGCGCGGAGCCGGGCAGCAGCAGGACGAGCTCTTCGGGGACGGCCTTGCCCACGGCCGCCGCCGCGATCTCTCCCCAGAGTGGCACCCCGCCCGCCAGGCCCGTCGCCGGGGCCGCGAACGGATGCGGCCGGACCTTCGCCCGAGAGGCGCTCCCGGCGGAACCGCCCGGATCCTCACCCCACAGCGCCAGCCTGTCACCGACCCAGGCCCCATGGACGACCAGCACCGCCAAGCCCCCTCCTCGCGCCACGAAAGACCGTAACAGCTGTGGCGCGGCGGGTGGCCCTCGTCCGCGGAGCGCCAGGTGGCCGGTGCCCGTCTCGCGCACCGACGACTCCGGCGGTATGCGAGGTGAAGTGATCGGTTGATCCGCGCCGGCGCCGTACCCGCACGGTCGCGGACGAGTGATCCGGGGCGCCGATTACGCTGGGGCGCGTGGACGATCCTCTGGTGACACGGATGCGCGGGTTCGGCACGACCATCTTCGCCGAGATGTCGGCGCTGGCCCTGCGGACGGGTTCGATCAATCTGGGGCAGGGCTTTCCCGACACCGACGGGCCCGCGGCGATGCTGGAGCGTGCGGTGTCGGCGATCCGCGAGGGCGCGAACCAGTACCCGCCGGGGCCGGGCGTGCCCGAGCTGCGCCAGGCTGTCTGTGAGCACCACAAGGACCACTACGGCCTCTCCTTCGACCCCGACGGCGAGATCCTCGTCACCGTCGGCGCCACCGAGGCCGTCGCGGCGGCGATCCTGGCGCTCTGCGAGCCAGGGGACGAGGTGATCGCGTTCGAACCGTACTACGACTCCTACGCCGCCTCCGTCGCCCTCGCCGGAGCGGTGCTCCGCCCGGTCACCCTGCGCCCCGTCGAGGGCCGCTTCACCTTCGACCCCGCCGAGCTGCGCGCCGCGGTCGGACCGCGCACCCGCGTCGTCCTGGTCAACTCCCCGCACAATCCCACCGGCACGGTCCTCACCCGTGCCGAGCTGGACGAGATCGCCCTGCTCTGCCAGGAGCGCGATCTGATCGCCGTCACCGACGAGGTCTACGAGCACCTCACCTTCGACGGCGTCGAGCACGTCCCGCTGGCCACCCTGCCCGGCATGCGGGAGCGGACCGTGATGATCTCCTCGGCCGGCAAGACCTTCTCGGTCACCGGCTGGAAGACCGGCTGGATCTGCGGCCCGGCCGAGCTCGTCAGGGCCGCGCAGACCGTCAAGCAGTTCCTCACCTTCACCGCCGCCGCGCCCTGGCAGCTCGCCGTCGCCCACGGCCTCCGCCACGAGCTGGACTGGGTCTCCCGTCTCCGGGCCGACCTGGAGTCCAAGCGCGACCGGCTGGCGGCGGGGCTGACCGCGGCGGGCTTCGAGGTCTACCGCCCCGCGGGCACCTATTTCGTGCAGACCGACATCCGCCCCCTCGGCTTCACCGACGGCCTCGCCCTGGCCCGGGAACTGCCGTCCCTGGCGGGCGTGGTCGCCGTCCCCACCCAGGTCTTCTACGCCCGCCCCGAGCGGGGCAGCCACTTCGTCCGCTTCGCCTTCTGCAAGAGGGACGAGGTCATCGATGAGGCGGTGAGCCGCCTGGCCCGGCTCGGCACCCCCTCCTGACGGGTGGGGCGGTTCGACCTGGAGGATGCCGATCGGGCATCCTGGAGGGAGACGCGACTGGCGGCAAGGGGATGGCATCAACCATCGGGGAGCTCGCCGTGGGAGTCGACCGCCTGGGCGCCCACGCCGAGAGGACACGCATGTCCCAGCCCGTTCGAAACGGCTCAGACGGCTCGGAGTCCGAGAGCGCGCCGTCCGCCCGGCTGCTTCCCGGCGGCCCGGTCGCGCACAGCATCCTCGCCGACGTGGCCGCGCGGGCGGCCGCGCTGACCCGCGGGGGCGTCACCCCCAGCCTGGCGACGGTTCTCGTCGGCGACGACGACGCCAGCGCCGGATACATCCGGATCAAGCAGCGGCAGGCCGCCGAGCTCGGGTTCGCCTCGCCGCACGAGCACCTGCCCGCGAGCGCCACCCAGGCGGACCTGCACGCGGTCATCACCGCGTTCAACGACGACCCGGCGGTGCACGGGCTGCTCGTGCAGCACCCCGTCCCCAGGCACCTCGACTACGACCGGGCCCTGCAGGTCATGGATCCCGACAAGGACGTCGACGGCATGCACCCGCTCAACATCGGGCGGCTGGCGCTGGAGCTTCCCGGTCCGCTGCCGTGCACGCCCGCGGGGATCGAGGCGCTGCTCGCCTACTACGACATCCCGGTCGCCGGTCGGGAGGTGGTCATCCTCGGGCGCGGGGCCACGCTCGGGCGGCCGCTGTCGATTCTCCTCGCGCAGAAGCGCCCGACGGCGAACGCCGCCGTCACCGTGGTGCACACCGGGGTGAGCGACTGGCCCCGCTACACGCGCCGCGCCGACATCCTCGTCGCCGCCGCGGGTGTGCCGGGCATCATCCGGCCCGAGCACGTCAAGCCCGGTGCCGTCGTCATCGGCGGCGGCGTGCGCTACGAGGGCAGGCGCCTGCTGCCCGACGTCGACGAGTCCTGCGCCCAGGTGGCCGGGGCCATCACCCCCAGGGTCGGCGGGGTCGGGCCCACCACCGTCGCGATGCTGTTCCGCAACGCGATCATCGCGGCCGAGCGCGCGACGGCCTCCAGCTGAGTTCCCCGGTGGCCTCCCCAGGGGGAGGCCACCGGGTGGCCGCGTCCCGCGAAACGCCGGCCGGTCGTGTCGCCACCCCGAAACCGATCTCTCTGCGTGTACGTTCTGCTGCGGAGAGTGGCCATCGGGGGCGGGGGTCTTCCGAATGGTGCACGTCGCTCTCCAGTCCCGTAACCCGCAGGAAGGAGAGCATCGACGATGCGACGGAGATTCAGGGTGCTGGCGTCGGCGGCGGCGGTCGCGCTCGGTTGCGCGGGGTTCGTCCCCGGTGCGGTGGCCGCCTCGAGTTCGGCGTCCGCCGCCTGGGGGCCCATCCGCAGTCACCAGAACTGGCGCTGCCTGGACGCCGATCTGGGCACCATCGGCCCGAACGGCACCAAGGTGCAGCTGTGGGGATGCAATGGCTGGGACAACCAGTCCTGGAGTTATGACGTGTCCAGCCACACGATCCACAGCAAGGAGAACGGGCGCTGCCTGGACGCGGACCTGGGAACCATCAACGCGAACGGCACCAAGGTGCAGCTCTGGGACTGCAACGGCTGGGCCAACCAGAAGTGGATCTACGACGCGACGAGCCACACGATCTACAGCATGTACAACGGGCGCTGCCTGGACGCCGATCTGGGCACCATCGGCTCGAACGGCACCAAGGTGCAGCTGTGGAACTGCAACGGCTGGGCCAACCAGAAGTGGACGCTCTGACCGCCGTCACTCTCGGGCGGCGGGACCGCATCCTGTCCTCCCGCGCGCCGGAGCCCGGGGCCGGCGGAGAGTGGGCCGGCCCCGGGCGGTGCAGGGGGAGGTTCGCTACCTGCCGACGGTGACCGGCGGGGCGGCCGGATCGGCGGTGGGCGGGGTGGCGGACCGGGCCGAGCGCAGCGGGATCTCCTTGATCATCAGGATGGTCACCGCGGCGAGGGCGGCGATCGGGACGCCGACCAGGAAGACCGCGCTCATCGCCCGGGTGAAGGCCTCCAGGATGATCTCCAGGACCGGTGCGGGGAGCTTGTGGATGGCCTCGGGGGAGCCGAGGCTGGGGGTCGTGCCGCCGCTGAGCGGCAGCTTCGCGGCCTTCGCCAGGGAGATCAGCTCCGCGGTGAGGCGGTTGGCCAGGATCGCGCCGAAGGCGGCGACACCCACCGCGCTGCCCAGGGAGCGGAAGAACGACACGCCGGAGGTCGTCGAGGCGAGGTCCGCCCTGGACACCGCGTTCTGTGCGGCCAGGATCAGGATCTGCATGGTGGCGCCGAGCCCGATGCCGAGCACCGCGTTGTCGATGCCGACGAGCAGCAGCGAGCTGTCGACGTGCAGGCGCGACAGGAGGAACAGGCCGACCCCGACCAGCAGCATGCCCACCGCGGGGAAGATCTTCCATCGGCCGGTTCTGCTGACGAACCTGCCGACCGCGATCGAGGAGACGAGCAGGGCGAGCACCAGGGGAAGGGTCATCAGGCCGGAGCCGGTGGGGCTCATACCCTTGACGATCTGCAGGTACTGGGGCAGGAACATCAGCGCGCCGAACATCGCCGCGCCGACCAGCAGGGAGGCGATGGAGGTGAGCACGAAGGTGTGGTTGCGGAACAGGTGCGGGGGCAGGATCGGGTCGGCCGCCCTGCGCTCGGCGACGACGGCCAGGCCGAACATCACCAGGCTGAGCGCGCCCAGGCCGTAGGTCCATGAGGAGTTCCAGCCGAACTCCTTGCCGCCGAGGGAGAGCAGCAGCATCAGCGCGGTGGTGCCGCCGGTGATGAAGGTCGCACCCCACCAGTCGACCTTGGTGTCGCGGCGGGTGAAGGGCAGCTTCAGCACCTTCTGGATGACGACGAACGCGACCACGGCCAGCGGCACGCAGATCCAGAACGTCCAGCGCCAGGACATGTTGTCCACGATGAACCCGCCGAGCAGCGGGCCGGCCACCGTCGAGACGCCGAAGACCGCGCCGATGTAGCCGGAGTAGCGGCCGCGCTCGCGGGGCTCCACCACGTCGCCGAGGATGATCTGCGGGAGCGCGGCGAGACCACCGGCGCCGATGCCCTGCACCGCTCTGGCGGCGATGAGCTGGCCCATGTCCTGGGAGAACCCGGCGGCGACGGAGGACACCGCGAAGACGACCAGGGCGACCTGGAACATGAGCTTGCGGCCGTAGAGGTCGGAGACCTTGCCCCAGATCGGGGTGGAGGCGGTCATGGTCAGCAGGGTCGCGCTGGCCACCCATGCGAGCTGGTCCTGGCCGCCGAGCGTGCCGACGATCGTCGGCAACGCGGTTCCCACCACGGACGTCGAGATCATCGACGTCAGCATGGCGAGCATCAGTCCGGCCAGAATCTCCAGCACCTGTCTGTGGGTGAAACTCGGTGCGGCCTCGGCCTGGATCTGTTGTTCGGTCGGCATGAACCGTCCCCCAATGCATGTAGAGTACATATTAAGTTAGTAGACGCTTGTTTACTCGTCAAATCTGGAAGGATTGCGTAGGTGGATGAGACACGGCAGCGCGACAGGGAGGGCACCAGGCGGCGCATCCTCGACGCCGCCCGCCGACTGTTCGCCGACCTCGGCTACGACCAGGTGACGATGCGGATGATCGCCGCCGAGGCGGACGCCAACATAGCGCTGATCAACCGTTACTTCGGCAGCAAGCGAGAGCTGTTCGCCGAGGTGCTCGCGATGCAGGGACGTTTCCCCGGCGTCCTGGACTTCCCCGAGGAGGAGCTTCCGCGCCGCCTGGCCGAGTACATCGCCGAGCGGCTCCGCTCAGACCAGGCGAGCCCGGTGATGGCCGCGCTCATCCGGTCGTCCAACTGCCCGGAGATCCACGATCTCATCCGGGACCGGGTCAGTTCGGCGATCCTGGAGCCCCTGTCGGCAAGGCTCTCCGGCCCCGACGCGGCCTTCCGGGCGAGGATCGCCACCGCGCTCATCACCGGGACCGGCACGATGCGCCAGCTCTACGGCCCCGAGTCGAGCGACGTTCCCGACCGTGAGGCGGTGATCGCCCGGCTCACCGCGGTCTTCGAGGCCTGCCTCAGCCAGTGATCATGCGGCATGCCGTGCCGGGGACGTGGTCGACCTGCAGTGTGGTGTGGTCGATGTGGAAGCGCTGGTGCAGCAGCTCGGCCAGCTCGCGGCGGACCTGGTGGCAGTCGCCGCCGGGCATGACGGTCACGTGCGCGGAGAGCGCGGGGAAGCCGCTGGTCACCGTCCACACGTGCAGGTCCTCGACACCCGTCACGCCCGTGTGGGCGATGATCGCGGCGCTCACCTCGGCCGGGTTCACCCCGTCGGGCGCGGCCTCGAACAGGATGCGTCCGGCGTCGCGCAGCAGGCCGTAGGCCGCCTTGGCCATCAGGGCCGCGACGACCAGGGCGGCGATCGCGTCGGCCCGGCCCCAGCCGGTGAGCCAGACGACCGCGCCGGCGATCGCGGTGGCCACGAACGCGTACAGGTCGTTGAGGATGTGCTGGAACGCGCCCTCCACGTTGAGGCTGCTCCGGTCGGCCCTGGCGATGAGCCACGCGGCGACGGCGTTGACCGCGATCCCGGCCAGGGCGGTGCCGAAGACCAGGGCTCCGGCGACCTCGGGCGGCTCGATGAGCCGCCGCACGCTCTCGTAGACGAAGTAGGCGACGAGGGCCACGAACGTCAGCCCGTTGACGGCCGCGGAGAGGATCTCGGCCCGCTTCCAGCCGAAGGTGTAGGCGCCGCGGGCAGGGCGGGCCGCCATCCTCATCGCCACCAGCGCGAGCGCGATGGCGCCGGCGTCGGTGAGCATGTGCCCGGCGTCGGAGATCAGCGCGATGGAGTTGGCGGCGATGCCGATGACGACCTCGACCGCCATGAAGGCGAGCAGCAGGGCGAGCGCCGCTG
This sequence comes from Streptosporangium sp. NPDC001681, assembly GCF_040298085.1. NCBI lineage: Bacteria > Bacillati > Actinomycetota > Actinomycetes > Streptosporangiales > Streptosporangiaceae > Streptosporangium > Streptosporangium sp. NPDC001681. The sequence continues at coordinate 37,546 of NZ_JBEOZN010000006.1, forward strand.
CGAGGTAGCGGCGGTCGGCGTCGGCGCGGTGCCCGTGGCCATGCCCGTGACCCATCGTAAGATCCATTCTGTCAACACCTGAACACCTGCTCATATATTAAGCAAGGTGAGCCTAACCCGGCAAGACGCAGCTCCGTCCATGCCCCCGCGCGTGCCCCCGTACACGGACTCCTGGGGCGGAAGCGGGGAGGGGGGAAGATACTAACTTTCGGCGTAAAACCGGGTGAGAGCTTGTGCGGCCCAGGCCTGGGACCGGCTGATCTTTCCTCCTATGTTGGGGTCTCTTGCCATCATGGGAGATGACCAGATGTCCTTTGTGCAGTGGGTGCGTGCGCAGGTGGACCGGCACGGGCACGAACGGTCCTACACCTTCGTGGCGGACCACAGGGGCGAGCTCGTCGAGCAGGACCGTCTGACCTTCGCCGACCTGGACGCGCGGGCCAGGTCGATCGGCGCCTGGCTGGCGGGGCGGCGGATGGCGGACCAGACGGCGCTGCTGCTCCACCCGGCCGGTCTGGAGTTCCTGGCGGCATTCCTGGGTTGCCTGTACTCCCGGGTGGTCGCGGTGCCCTCGCCGCTGCCGCAGACCGATCCCCGCGCACTGGAGCGCGCCGAGGGGATCATCAAGGACGCCGACGTGCGGCTGGTGCTCACCGACTCGGCCAATCTGGACATGCTCGATGCCTGGCTGCGCGACGTCGGCCTGGACGGCACCGTCGAGTGCGTGGCCACCGACGCCCTCGACCTCCCCGACCCCGATGACTGGACGATGCCCCGGATGGGGCCCGACACCCTCGCCTACATGCAGTACACCTCCGGTTCCACCAGCGAGCCCAGAGGCGTCATGATCACCCATGCCAACCTGCTCCACAACGAGGGGGAGATCTGGCGGGCGATCGGCTCGCCCAAGGTGGGCGTCGGGGTGGGTTGGCTGCCGCACTACCACGACATGGGCCTGGTCGGCATGCTGCTCCAGCCGATCTACGCGGGCGGCGACCTCTACTTCGCCTCGCCGATCGCCTTCGTCATGCGCCCCGCGCTCTGGCTGGAGATGATCAGCCGATACCGGGCCGGATACACCGTCGCGCCGAACTTCGCCTACGAGTGGTGTGCGGCCCGGGTCACCGACGCCCAGGTGGCCGGGCTCGACCTGGCCGGCCTGCGCTTCGCGCTCAACGGGGCCGAGCCGGTGCGTACCGGCACGCTGCGCGCGATGGTGCGCCGCTTCGGAGCCGCGGGCTTCAGCGAGAAGGCATGGGTCCCGGCGTACGGCATGGCCGAGGCGACCCTGGTGATCACCGCCACCCCGCTGGGGCACGGGCCGACGGTCCGCGGGTTCGACGCCGCGGCGCTGGAGCGGCACGAGGCGGTTCCGGTGGAGAACCCGGGAGAAGGCGTGGAACTGGTCGGTTGCGGGCGGCCGATCAGCATGTCCGTGCACGTCGTCGATCCCGGCACCGGAACCGAGCTGCCGCACGGGCGGGTCGGGGAGCTCTGGGTACGCGGGGAGAGCGTCGCGCGGGGGTACTGGCAGCGTGAGGAGGCGACCCGCGACGCCTTCCGCGGACGCACCGCCACGGGCGAGGGGCCGTTCCTGCGGACCGGGGACCTGGGCTTCCTGCTGGACGGCGAGCTGTACGTCACCGGCCGCATCAAGGACGTCGTCATCGTCAACGGGCGCAACCTCTATCCCCAGGACCTGGAGGAGGCCGCCCGGCAGGTGCACCCGTCGCTGGGGGCCGGGGCGGCCTTCGGGGTACGCGCCGAGGGCGAGCACGTGGTGCTCGTCCAGGAGATTCGCGAGCGGGGCCTCGACGCCCCCGCGGAAGAGCTGGCCCGTGGCGTGCAGGGCGAGCTCGCCCGTTCCTTCGGGCTGCCGTCGATGAGCGTCGTGCTGGTCAGGCGCGGCGGAGTGGGCAAGACCACCAGCGGCAAGATCCAGCGCTCACGCACCCGTGACCTGCTGCTGAACGGATCGCTGCCCGTCGTCCACGCCGAACTCACGGCGGCCGTCGCCGCGCGCGTCCGATCAGAAGGAGTGTGAACATGTCCGCCGACGCCGGGATCGCCGCAGACCTGGACATCATCCGCGGCTGGCTGGGGGCGCGGGTGGCCTCCTACGTCATGCGCTCACCGGAGGAGATCGACCCGCTGGTGCCGGTCGCCCAGTACGGCATGGACTCCGTCTACTCGCTCAGCCTCTGCGGTGACATCGAGGCCGAGTACGGGCTGGAGATCGAGCCGACCATGGCCTGGGAGCACCCGACGGTCGCGGCCATGGCCGACCACCTGCTGGGACGGCTGAGCACGGGCCGATGAACGGGGCGTCGCCGGCCGGGCTGCTGTGCGGGCTGCTGTGCGGGCGGCGCACGAAGTGGGTGGTGCTGCTCGTCTGGCTGGGCATCGTCGTCGTGGCCGCCTCCCTCGCCGGGCGGCTGGAGTCGGTGCAGCAGGACGACATCGCCGGATACCTCCCGGCCGGCGCGGACTCCGCGCAGGCGGTCAGGCGCATCCTCGGCATGCAGGGGGAGAATCTCTCCCCGGCGACGATCGTCTACGAGCGGCGGGGCGGTCTCGGCGAGGCCGACGACGCCGAGATCGCCAGGGACGTCAAGGCGCTGGCCGGGGTCCCCGGGGTGGTGGCCGAGATGCCCACCCCCACCGGCGGCAGGACCTTCGGGCGTGCGGAGTTCGACAGGGAGCTCGCACCGTACCGGGACGCCCGAGGACGGCTGCCCGCGCAACTGCGGATGGTCGAGCAGAAGTTCCGGGCGCCCAGGCTGACCAGGACGATCAAGTTGATCGCCACGCAGCGGTCCGGGGACGGCGAGGCGGTCCAGGTCGTGGTGATCGTCAGGGACCAGGGCGGCAGGGAGACCGCCGAGATCGTCGACCGGATCCGCCACGTCGTGGACGAGGGCCGCCCCGCGGGACTGGCCGCGCACATCACCGGCATGGTCGGATTCCAGGCCGACGCGCTGGCCGTGTTCTCGACGGTGGACAGCGACCTGCTGCTGGCCGCGATGGGCGTGGCCGTGATGGTGCTCCTGATCACCTACCGCAGCGCGGTCCTCTGGCTCTTCCCGCTGGGAACGGTGCTGGTCGGGCTGGCCGTCGCGATGGGGGTGAACTACCTGCTCGCCGCCACGGGCGCGATCACGGTCAGCAGCGTGGCGGTCTCGCTGCTCATGGTCCTGGTGATCGGCGCGGGCACCGACTACGCGCTGCTGGTCATCGCCCGCTACCGCGAGGAGCTGCGCAGGCACGCCGACCGGCACGAGGCGATGGCGGTCGCGCTGCGCAGGGCCGGGCCCGCGGTGGTGGCGAGCGCGGCGACGGTGGTCGCCGCGCTGCTCTGCCTGGTGGTGGCCGAGCTCAACTCCACCAGGGGACTCGGGCCGGTCTCCGCGGTCGGGGTGACCAGCGCGATGCTCGCCATGATGACCCTGCTTCCCGCGGTCATGGTCGTCTTCGGGCGCTGGATCTTCTGGCCGCTCGTCCCGCACCACGACCCGGACGCCGAGGAGCACCCCGCCGACCACGGCAGATGGGGCGCCCTGGGCAGGAGGATCCAGGTGAACCCCCGTCTGGTGTGGGTCGTCACGGTCATCGGGCTCTGCCTGTGCGCGTCCGGGCTGGCCTCCTACCGGGCGGGCGGGCTGGGCAACGCCGACGTCTTTCTCTCCAGGCCGGACTCGGTGGTCGGGCAGGAGGTCGCCGAGCGGCACTTCCCCTCGGGCGAGGCCGACCCGGTCCAGGTGGTAACCACCGAGCAGTACGTCAGGGACGTGGTCGTGGACACCGCGCAGCGGCCCGAGGTCACCGCGATCTCGCTGGGCGCCGCGGGCAACGGCGACATCCTGCTCAACGTGACGGTACGCGGAGGCGACGGCGAGGAGGCCGAGCAGCACGAGGTGCTCGCCCTGCGCGACCGGCTGCGGGCGGTCGCCGCCCCGGACGTCAACGTGGGCGGCAACGTGGCGCTCATCGCCGACCTGGAGCGCGGCGCGCAGCGGGATCGGGTGGTGATCATCCCGCTGGTGCTGCTCGTGGTCTTCGCGGTGCTCGCGGTACTGCTGCGCTCGCTCATCGCGCCCATGCTGCTGCTGGCCACCGTGGTGCTGTCGTTCCTGGCCACGCTGGGAATCAGCTCGCTGGCGTTCGCGCACCTTTTCGGCTTCGCCGGGGTGGACCAGGGGTTCGTCCTGCTGCTCTTCGTCCTGCTGGTGGCGCTGGGCGTCGACTACAACATCTTCCTCATGCACCGGGTTCGGGAGGAGGCGCACCGCTACAGCACGGCGCACAGCGCGATCCTCGGTCTGGGCGCGACCGGCGGTGTGATCACCTCGGCGGGAGTCGTGCTCGCCGGCACCTTCGCGGTGCTGGTGGTGCTTCCACTGACGCAGACGGTCCAGATCGCCTTCGCGGTGGCCGTGGGGGTGCTGCTCGACACGATGATCGTCCGTTCCGTACTGGTGACCGCGCTCACCCTGGACGTCGGCGACGTCGTCTGGTGGCCGAGCCACCTGGCCAGGGGCACACGCTGGTGGCACCGCGGACCGCGCCCCTACCGGCCCCCTGCCTCGGCGATCAGGCCGCGGGTCATGCTCAGGCCCCGGCGGCTCGTGCGCCCCCGCGTGGTGCTCGGATCCGGCAAGGTCGCTTTGAGAAAGAGCGAAAAAACGGGAGGCGAGTTTAGCGGTAAATGATAAAAGGCATTATTGCGAGGCAGATCACACCTGTGATTTACTTGCCGGTAATAAACGTGGGGGTGGATCGCCGCACACAATGCGTTTCTGCCCCTTCGAGGTGCTAATAAGCACCCGTCAGGCATTTTCCGGCCCAGATGGAAAGCGTGGCGACGGTGTTCAGCAAGAATTCCCTCCTGCCATTGTCTGCAGCGCAGAGTGGAATATGGGACGCCCAGCGGATTATCCCTGGCGAACCGCTCTGCATTGCCCAGTACATAGAGATCTCCGGCCCGGTCGATCCGGAGGTCTTCGCCGCGGCCGTGCGACTCGCCGCCGGGGAGGTCGACGCCGTTCACGTACGGATCATCGGTGGCGAGACCGAGGAGACGGGCCGGGTCGGTCAGGTCGGTCAGGTCGTCGAGGAGTGCGAGGTGCCGTGCCCGTTCCTCGACCTCAGCGGGGGAGAGCCCGGCGACGGGGGACTCGGTGCGGAGCGGGCCGCTCTGGAGTGGATGCGCAAGGACCTGCGTTCGCCGTTCCGCGAGGACGCGCTCGTGGCCACCGCCCTGATCCGGATCGCGCCCGACCGCCACCTGTGGTATCTGCGCTGCCACCACGTGGTCATGGACGGCTACAGCGGGCCGATGATCGCCCAGCGTCTCGCCGAGGTCTACACCGCGCTGGTCGACGGCCGCGCCCCCGGCCCCGGCGGTTTCCAGTCGCTGGCCACGTTGCTTGAGGAGGACGCCGCCTACCGCGCCTCCGACCACCTCCAGGCCGACCGCCGCCACTGGCACGGCAGGCTCGCCGATCTGAGCGCGGTCCCCGCCCTCTCCTCCGGCGCCGCCGCCACGTCGCGGTTCAACCGGCGGAGCGCCACGCTGGGGGAGCACGACACCGCCGCGCTCACCGAGGCCGCGCTCTCCCACGGTACGGCCGTCTCCGGGTTCATGATCGCGGCGATCGCGGCCTTCGTTGGGCGCCTCACCGGCGCCCGCGAGGTGGTCCTCGGGCTGGCCGTCACCGCCAGGACCACGCCCGCCGCCCGGCGAACGCCGGGGATGCTCTCCAACGTGCTCCCGCTCCGCCTGGCGGTCTCCCCGGAGACGACCTTCGGCGAGCTGTCCGCCCAGGTCACCCGGGAGGTCGGGCGGCTGCTGGTGCACCAGCGCTACCGGTACGAGGACCTGCGCCGCGAACTCCGCGGCACAGTGGGCGACCGGCTGTTCGGCCCGGTGGTCAACATCATGCGGTTCGACTACGACCTGAGGTTCGCCGGTCACACCGCCGTCGCGCACCCGCTCTGCACCGGGCCCGTCGAGGACCTGTCGATCAACCTCTACGACGGCTCCGACGGGCGCGGAGTCCGCATCGACTTCGACGGCCACCCCGACCTGTACGGCGAGGACCTGCTGGCCGACCATCACGGCCGTTTCCTGCGCTTCCTCACCCGCGTCGTCCAGGCGGCCCCCACCGCCCGCGTCGGCGCCGTGGAACTCCTCGACGAGGCCGAGCACACGCTCCTGGCCGACTGGGGCGCCGCGCCGCGCGAGGTGCCGCCGGGCACGGCCGTCTCCCTGTTCGAGGACCGGGTGCGGCGCGCTCCCGGTGCCGTCGCCGTCGTCGCGGGGGACACCGAGATCACCTATGCCGAGCTGAACGCGCGGGCCAACCGGCTGGCCCACCATCTCATCGCCCTCGGCGCCGGGCCCGACCGCTATGTGGGTCTGTCGGTGCCCCGCTCCCTCGACATGACCGTCGCCTTCCTCGGCATCCTCAAGTCCGGCGCCGCCTACCTCCCCCTCGACCCCGACCATCCGCCGGAGCGCCTGGCGACGATGCTCGCCGACGCCGCCCCCTCCGCCGTGGTGACCCGCGCCGACGCCGGGTTCCACGCGCCGCCCGGCGTCGAGATCGTCCAGCTGGACACCTGGACCGGCGACGGCCTGCCCGCCACCGACCCGGTGACCGGGCTGCTGCCGGAACACCCGGCCTACGTCGTCTACACCTCCGGATCCACCGGCCGCCCCAAGGGAGTGGTGGTGACCCACGCGGGCCTGCCCGCGTACGCGCGCACCGAGATCGACAGGTACGCGGTGACGGAGAACAGCCGGGTCCTGCAGTTCGCCTCGATCGGGTTCGACGGGGCGGTGCTCGAGTGGCTGATGGCCCTGTCGGCGGGCGCGGCGCTCGTTCCGGTGCCCGCCGGGGTGTACGGCGGCGAGCCGCTCGGCCGGTTCCTCGCCGAGGCACGCGTCACGCACGCGTTCGTCACCCCCGCCGCGCTGGCGACGGTCCCGGTCAGACCGCTCCCCGGGCTGCGGACCCTGCTGGTGGGTGGCGAGGCGTGCCGCCCCGAGCTGGTCCGCCGCTGGTCCGCAGGGCGCCGGATGATCAACGTTTACGGGCCGACGGAGACCACGGTCGTCGTCACCTGCAGCGACCCGCTGACCCTCCCCGGCGAGACCCCGATCGGCCGCCCGGTCTACGACGCCCGCCTGCACGTGCTGGACGCCGGACTACGCCCGGTCCCGCCGGGTTCTGTCGGGGAGCTGTACGTCTCGGGACCCAGCCTGGCGCGCGGATACCTGAACCGGCCGGGGCTGACCGCCGAGCGGTTCGTCGCCGACCCCTTCGTGCCCGGCGGGCGGATGTACCGCACCGGCGACCTGGTCCGCTGGGGTGCCGACGGGCAACTCCACTACGTCGACCGCGCCGACCAGCAGGTGAAGGTCCGCGGTTTCCGGATCGAGCTGGGCGAGATCGAGGCGGTACTGGCCGCGCATCCCGGCGTCGAGCAGGCGGCCGTGCTGGCCCGCCGTGACCGGGGGCCCGAGCAGGGGGGAGACCTGCGGCTGGTCGGGTACGTGGTCGGTGGCGCGGGCGCGGAGGAACTGCGCGGGCACCTGCGGCGGTCCCTGCCCGAATACATGGTGCCCGCCGCGATCGTGACGCTGGACGAGATGCCGCTGACCGCCAACGGCAAGCTCGACCGGCGTGCCCTGCCGGAACCCGCGGGGGAGACCTCGGGGCGGGAGCCCGCGACCGACCGCGAACACCTGCTGGCCGGGCTGTTCGCCGAGGTCCTCGGCCTGCCCAGGGCCGGGGCCGACGACGGGTTCTTCGACCTGGGCGGCGACAGCATCCTCGCCATCCGGTTCGTCTCCCGAGCACGGGAGGCCGGGCTCGCGCTCACTCCGAAGCAGGTCTTCCAGCACCAGACCCCCGAGGCCCTCGCCCTCGTCGCCCTCGCCGCGGAGGAGCCCGCGGACGGCACGGATCCGGCGGGTGACGGCACGGGAAGCGTCGACGTCACCCCGATCATCGCCTGGTTCGCCGAGGGCGAAGGGCCGATCGAGGGATTCAGCCAGAGCGCGGTGCTCCGGGTACCCCCGGATCTCGGCCTCGACGACCTGACGGCCGCCGTCCAGGTCGTGCTGGACCGTCACGACGCGCTGAGGCTCCGGACGTCCACGCCTCCGGCGGGTGCCGGGGCGTGGGGGCTGGAGATCGCCCCGGCCGGAGCGGTCCTGGCAGCGGACTGCGTACGCCGGGTGGAGGTCTCGAACGTTCCGGACGAGGCGGCCGGCGAGGGCCTCGGTGTCGTGCACGGTGCGGCCGGCAGTGTTCCCGGTGTTCCCGGTGTTCCCGGCGGGGACGGTGCACGGGTTCGGGACGTGTCGGACGAGACGGTGGCCGGGTATGCCGAGCGGGTCCGGGGTGAGCTGGATCCCGGCGCCGGACGGATGGTACGGGTCGTGTGGTTCGACGCGGGCCACGAGCGGTCCGGACGGCTTCTGCTGGCCATCCACCACCTGGCCGTCGACGGCGTCTCCTGGCGGATCCTGCTGCCCGACCTTCTCACGGCCTGGAGCGCCGGGAGAGAGGGCACCGAGGTACGCCTGCCCGAGCCCACCACCTCCTTCCGCACCTGGGCGCGTCTGCTCCAGGCCGAGGCAGTGAACCCGGTACGGGTGGCCGATCTTCCCGCCTGGACCGCGCTCCTCGCGCCGTCCCCGCCGGTCTCACCGGCGCGGGCCGTGTCCTCGGGCGCTTTCGTCCCCACGACCGATGGCTCACTCCTTCCCGCCGCGCCGGTACGCGAGCGGGGAACCTGGGGGAAGCGGCGGGAGATGGTCGTGGAGCTCTCCGCCGACGTGGCGGGGCCGCTGCTGGGCGGCGTGCCGGGTGCCTTCCACGGGAACGCCGACGACGTGCTGCTCGCCGGGCTCGCGGCGGCGGTCGCGAGGTGGAGCGGGCGGCGTTCCGTACTCGTCGACCTGGAAGGGCACGGCAGGCAGGAGGTCCTCCCCGGCGTGGACCTGTCCGCGACCGTGGGCTGGTTCACCGCCGTGCACCCCGTCAGGATCGACGCGGGCCCCGTTGACTGGGCCGATCTCAAGAACGGAGGCCAGGCCGCGGGCCAGGCGGTCAAGCGGGTGAAGGAGCAGCTCCGCGCTCTTCCCGACCCGCTGGGCTATGGCCTCCTGCGTTACCTCAACCCTGACACGGCACCCGCACTCGCCGCACTGCCCCAGCCGGAGATCGGTTTCAACTATCTCGGCCGGATCACCTCCTCCGGGCTGGACTGGGAGCCCGTAGCCGGAGGGCTGTCCGGCGGCCAGGATGCCGCCGCCCCGCTCAGGCACGGCATCCAGATCGACGCGATCGCCCTCGGTGACGTCCTCCGCGTCACCTGGACCTGGGATCCCACCCGCCACGCCGACAACCGGATCGCCGAGCTGGCCGCCGCCTGGTCGGAGGCTCTGACCGGCATCTCCCGGCACGCCGGCGGCGGCCTCACCCCCTCCGACGTCGCGGTGCCCCTCACCCAGGACGACCTCGACGAGCTCGGCCCCGGCCTCCAGAACGTCTGGCCGCTCGCCCCGCTCCAGCACGGCCTGTTCTTCCACTCCCTGCTGGAGGTGGACGTCTACACCGCTCAGCTGACCCTGGACCTGAGCGGCCCACTCGACGCGCCACGGCTCAGGGCCGCCGCGGAACGCCTGGTCCGCAGGCACCCCAACCTCCGAACCTCCTTCGAGCTGCGCGGCGACCCGGTGCAGCTGGTGCACCGGCGGGTGGAGGTGCCGTGGCGGGAGGTGGCGGGGACCGACGCCGAGACGGTGGCCGCCGAGGAGCGGGCCCGGCGGTTCGACCTGTCCCGGCCACCGCTGCTCCGTTTCGCGCTGGTACGGCTCGGACCCGGCAGGCATCGGCTGATCCTCACCAACCATCACATCCTGCTGGACGGCTGGTCGACACCGCTGCTGGCGGCCGAGCTGTTCGCGCTGTACTCAGGCCGGGAACCCGCCCCCGCGCCGCGGTACGAGAACTACCTGGCCTGGCTGGCCGGTCGGGACGGCGAGTCCACGCGGCGGGCCTGGGAGCGCGCGCTGGACGGTTTCGACGAGCCCGCCCTCGTCGCCCCGCACGCCCCCGCCGAGCCGGTCGCGCCCGCCAGGGTCACCGCCGAACTCGACGACGGCCGGACCAGGGCGCTCACCGCTCTCGCCCGCACGCACTCCAGCACGCTCAGCATCGTCATGCAGGCCGCCTTCGGCCTGCTGCTCAGCCGGCTGACCGGCCGCCAGGACGTCGTCTTCGGCGGTACGGTCTCCGGCCGCCCGCCCGAGTTGCCCGGGGTCGAGCGCATGGTCGGCCTGTTCATCAACACCCTGCCGGTCCGGGTCCGGCTCGACCCCGCGGAAACCCTGGGTGACCTGCTGCGCAGGCTCCGCGACGAGCAGGCGGAACTGCTGCCCCACCACCACGTCGGCCTTGCCGAGATCCGGCGCGGCCCCCTGTTCGACGCGCTGCTGGTGATGGAGAACTACCCCGTCGACTCCCGTACGGCGATCGGCGACCTCGACCTGACCTCGGCGGACGTGACCGACGCGACGCACTACCCGATCACGCTGCTGGTCGTGCCGGGGGACGTGCTCCGTTTCCGGCTGCAGTACCGGCCCGACGTGTTCACCGAGGCGGAGGCCGCGGCTCTGCTCGACCGTTTCCTGAGCCTGCTGGCCGAACTGGTCGCCGAACCGGACACCGCCGTCGGCCGTCTCGACGGGTTCTCCCCGGGTGAGCGCGAGCTCGTGCCACACCACTGGAACGACACGGCCGCGGACGTGCCCCGCACCACGCTGGCCGCGCTGTTCGAGGCCCAGGTCGCGCGGACGCCGGACGCGACGGCGCTGGTGTTCGAGGGGGGCGAGCTGAGCTACGCGGCGTTCAACGCGCGAGCCAACCGGCTGGCCCGTCTGCTGGTGGCCGAGTACGGGGTGGGAGCCGAACGAGTGGTGGCGCTGATGCTGCCCAGGTCACCGGACCTGCTGGTCGCCATGTACGCCGTGATCAAGGCGGGCGCCGCCTACCTGCCGGTCGACCCGGAGCTTCCTGCGGCGCGGATCGCGTCGATGCTGGAGGACTCACGGCCGGTTCTGGTGATCGACGGTGACTGGCTGGGCCGTGCCGACGCCTCCGGGTACCCGGCTTCCGATCTCGGTGTGCCGCTCGTGCCGGAGCGTCCGGCGTACGTGATCTACACCTCCGGCTCGACGGGGCGGCCCAAGGGGGTCGTGGTCACCCACGGTGCGATCGTCAACCGCCTGCTCTGGGCCCAGTCCGAGTATCGCCTGGGTCCGGCGGACCGCGTTCTGCAGAAGACGCCGGCCGGATTCGACGTGTCGGTCTGGGAGTTCTTCTGGCCGCTTCAGACCGGCGCCACCCTGGTCGTCGCCAGGCCGGACGGACACCGGGACCCGTCCTACCTCGCCGGGCTCATCGGCTCCGAACGCATCACGGTCCTGCACTTCGTCCCTTCCATGCTGGCCGCCTTCCTGGAGGCGGTGCCCTCTCCTGGTTCGCCGGAGGTGTCCGGAACGGGTACGGCTCTTCGGCTTCTCATCTGCAGCGGTGAGGCGCTGCCGCCCGCACTCGCCGACGAGGCGGCGGCCCGGCTGGGGGTGCCGGTGCACAACCTCTACGGCCCGACCGAGGCCGCGGTCGACGTCACCTTCTGGGAGCACCGTCCCGGCACGGAGACCACCTCCGTGCCGATCGGTCACCCCGTCTGGAACACCCGTCTCCACGTGCTGGATTCGTGGCTGCGGCCGGTTCCGGCCGGGGTGGAGGGGGAGCTGTACCTGGCCGGAGCGCAGCTGGCGCGAGGGTATCTGGGTCGGGCCGGGTTGACGGCGGAGCGGTTTGTGGCGTGTCCGTTTGGTGGGTCCGGTGGGCGGATGTATCGGACGGGGGATGTGGTTCGGCGTCGTGGTGATGGGGTTGTGGAGTTCGTGGGGCGGGTTGATCAGCAGGTGAAGGTGCGGGGTTTTCGGATTGAGCTGGGTGAGGTGGAGGCGGTGTTGGCCCGGCATGGGTCGGTGTCGCGGGTGGCGGTGGTGGTGCGGGAGGACCGTCCGGGGGATCGGCGGTTGGTGGCGTACGTGGTGGCCGCTCAGGGCGGGGACGTGGTGGATGTCGCTGAGTTGCGGCGGTTCGCGGGGGAGGTGTTGCCGGAGTTCATGGTGCCGTCGGCGGTGGTGGTGTTGGAGGCGTTGCCGGTGACGGGGAACGGGAAGCTGGATCGGACGGCGTTGCCGGCTCCTGAGGTGATTTCGGAGTCGGATCGGGGGGCGCGTTCGGTGGTGGAGGAGCTTTTGTGTGGGGTGTTCGCGGAGGTGTTGGGGGTGGAGCGGGTGGGGGTGGGGGATTCGTTTTTCGCGCTGGGTGGGGATTCGTTGCTGGCGATGCGGTTGGTGGGTCGGGTGCGGTCGGTGCTGGGGGTGGAGGTTTCGGTCCGGGCGGTGTTCGAGGCACCGTCGGTGGCGGGGTTGGCGGCGTGGATCGGCGGGATCGGCGGAGGTGGGGTGCGTGGAGGGGTGGTGGCGCGGACGGGGGCCGGGGTGGTGCCGTTGTCGTTCGGGCAGGGGCGGTTGTGGTTTTTGAATCGGTTGGGGGTGGGGGCGGGGGTTTACAACGTGCCGGTGGTGTTGCGGTTGGTGGGTGGGGTGGATGTGGGGGTGTTGGGGGTCGCCCTGCGGGATGTGGTGGGTCGGCATGAGAGTTTGCGGACGGTGTTTCCCGAGGTGGACGGGGTGGCGTGTCAGCAGGTGCTGGACACCGCGGAGGTGCCGTTCGACCAGGTGCGTGTCGGGGAGAGCGAACTGGCCGACGAACTGCGGGCCTTCGCGGGACGCGGTTTCGACCTGGAGGTGGAGCTGCCACTGCGGGTGAGGCTGTTCACCCTGAACTCGGGTGAGCATGTGCTCGCTCTGGTGTTGCATCACATCGCGGGTGATGGGTGGTCGATGGCGCCGTTGGCGCGGGATGTGCTGGCGGCGTATGTGGCGCGGTCGCGGGGGGTGGCGCCGGGGTTCGTGCCGTTGCCGGTGCAGTATGCCGATTACGCGGTGTGGCAGCGGGAGTTGCTGGGGTCGGAGTCGGATCCGGGGAGTTTGGTCAGTGCGCAGGTGGCGTTCTGGCGGTCGCGGTTGGCGGGGTTGCCCGAGGAGTTGGCGTTGCCGTTCGATCGGCCGAGGCCCGCGGTCGCCTCCCACCGGGGCGGCACGGTTCCGGTGACGGTGGGGGCCGAGACGGGGCGGCGGCTCAGGGCGTTGGCGCGTGAGGCGAACGCGACGGTGTTCATGGTGGTGCAGGCCGGGTTGGCGGCGTTGCTGACCCGGTTGGGGGCGGGTTCGGATGTTCCGATCGGTTCGGTGGTGGCGGGTCGTATGGATGAGGCGTTGGACGATCTGGTGGGGATGTTCGTCAACACGTTGGTGTTGCGGACCGATACCTCGGGGAATCCGGCTTTTCGGGAGTTGGTCGGGCGGGTGCGGGAGGTGGATCTGGCGGCGTACGGTCATCAGGATCTGCCGTTCGAGCGGTTGGTGGAGATCGTCGCTCCGGTTCGTTCGATGGCCCGCCACCCCCTCTTCCAGGTGGCCCTGGCGTTCCAGAACAACCCTGCCCCGGTGCTGGAGGTCGACGGTCTCGACATCCGGCAGGAGCCGCTGGACCTCGGTGTCGCCAGGTTCGACCTGCTGATGTCCCTGACCGAGACGGGCGATGGCCTGACCGGTGTCGTCGAGTACGCCGCCGATCTGTTCGATCGGGTGACGGTCGAGGACATGGTGGTGCGGTTCGGGCGGTTGCTGGAGTCGGTGGTCGCCGATCCGGATGTCCGGTTGAGCGATATCGATCTGCTGGATGAGGCCGAGCGTGAGGTGATTCTCGGTGAGTGGGCGGGGCGGGGGGTGGTGCCTGCTGGGTCGACGTTGGTGAAGGAGTTCGAGGCTCAGGTGGCGGCTTCGCCGGATGCGGTGGCGGTGGTGTGTGGCGGGGTGGAGGTGTCGTATGGGGAGTTGGATGCGCGGGCGGGGGTGTTGGCGGGGGTGTTGGTGGCTGCGGGGGTGGGGCCGGAGCGGTTGGTGGTGTTGGTGGTGCCGCGGTCGGTGGAGTTGGTGGTGGCGGTGGTGGCGGTGGTGAAGGCGGGGGGTGGGTATGTGCCGGTGGATCCGTCGTATCCGGTGGAGCGGGTGGCGCGGATCGTGGGGGATGCGGCTGCGGTGGTGGCGGTGGTGGTGCCGGGGACGGAGGGGGTGTTGCCGGCGGGGATGGCGCGGGTGGTGCTGGACGGTTCAGGCATCGTGGCGGGTGCGGGGCCGGTGGGAGATGTCCCGGCTTCGAGTTCGGCCTCAGGCCCGGTCTTGGCTCCGCTTCCGGCCTCGGCCCCGGCTTCGCCTGCGGCCCCGGTTTCCGTTGGGGGTCAGGGGGTTCTTCCTGGGCATCCGGCGTATGTGGTTTTCACGTCGGGGTCGACGGGGCGTCCGAAGGGTGTGGTGGTTTCGCAGGGGAGTGTGACGCGGTTGCTGGCGTCGACTCGGGAGTGGTTCGGGTTTGGAAAGTCTGATGTGTGGGTGTTGTTTCATTCGTATGCGTTTGATTTTTCGGTGTGGGAGTTGTGGGGGGCGTTGTTGTCGGGTGGTCGGTTGGTGGTGGTGTCGTTTGAGGTGAGTCGTTCGCCGGTGGAGTTTTTGGGGTTGTTGGTGGAGTGCGGGGTGACGGTGTTGAACCAGACGCCGTCGGCGTTTTATCAGTTGATGGCGGCGGAGCGGGATCTGGGGGGAGTGGAGCTGTCGTTGCGGTATGTCATCTTCGGCGGGGAAGCGCTGGATGGTGGCCGTATCGCCGAGTGGCATGGTCGTGGGATCTCCCTGGTCAACATGTATGGGATTACCGAGACGACGGTGCATGTCACTTATGCGCCGCTGGATGTGGACAGTGCGGCCGGATTGATCGGGGTGGGGATTCCGGATTTGCGGTTGTATGTGTTGGATGAGTTTTTGCGGCCGGTGCCGGTGGGTGTGGTGGGGGAGTTGTATGTGGCGGGTCCGGGGTTGGCGCGGGGTTATGTGGGCCGGGCGGGTTTGACGGCGGAGCGGTTTGTGGCGTGTCCGTTTGCTGGTTCTGGTGGGCGGATGTATCGGTCGGGGGATTTGGTGCGGTGGGGTCGGGGTGGGGGGTTGGAGTATGTGGGGCGGGTTGATCAGCAGGTGAAGGTGCGGGGTTTTCGGATCGAGTTGGGGGAGGTGGAGGCGGTGCTGGCGGCGCATCCGCTGGTGGCGGATGTGGCGGTGGTGGTGCGGGAGGACCGGCCGGGGGATCGGCGGTTGGTGGCGTACGTGGTGGAGGCCGCGGCGGACGCGAGGGTGGAGTCGGCTGGTGGCTCGGCTGGGGATGGGAGGGCGTCGGGGGTATCGGGTGCGCCCGCCTTCCCGGATGTTGCGGGCCCGTCGGGTGTGCTGGGTGCGGAGCCGTCGGGCATGTCCGGTGCACTGGCTCCGTCGGCCCTGTCGGGTGGGTTGGATGTGGGGCGGTTGCGGCGGTTCGCGGGGGAGGTGTTGCCCGATTACATGGTGCCGTCGGCGGTGGTGGTGGTGGAGGTGTTGCCGTTGACGGGGAACGGGAAGCTGGATCGGGCGGCGTTGCCGGCGCCTTCGGTGGTGGTGTCGGGTGGGGGGCCGTTGTCGGTGCGGGAGGAGGTGTTGTGCGGTCTGTTCGCCGAGGTGCTCGGGGTCGAGCGGGTGGGGGTGGATGACGGGTTCTTTGATCTGGGTGGGGACAGCATCGTGGCGATTCGGTTGGTGGCTCGGGGGCGTGCGGCGGGGGTGGTGTTCTCGCCTCGGGATGTGTTCCGGTATCAGAGCGTGCGGGAGTTGGCCGCGGTCGCGGTCGAGGAACGGCAGCAGCAGGGTGAGCCGGAGGGGGCGGGGATCGGCTGGTTCCCCGAGACCCCGATCATGGCCTGGTTACGTGACCTGACCGGGCCGATCGGTGACTTCAGCCAGACGGTCGTCCTGCAGGTTCCTCCCGGGCTGGGGCTGGATCGTCTGATCTCCGCGGTGCAGGTGGTGCTGGATCACCATGACGTGTTGCGGTTGCGGGTGTCGGCGGAGGGGGGGTACGAGGTCGCTTCGCGGGGGGCGGTGGTGGCGGACGGGTGTGTGCGCCGGGTGGAGGTGTCGGGGGATCTGGCCGCCGTGGTGGCCGAGGAGGCGGTCGTCTCGCGGTCGGGATTGGATCCGGTGGCCGGGCAACTGGTCCGGGTGGCGTGGTTGGACGCCGGATCGGAGGTGTCGGGCCGGTTGGTGGTGACGGTGCATCATCTGGCGGTGGACGGGGTGTCCTGGCGCATCCTGCTGCCGGACCTGTTCACCGCCTGGCACGCGACCGGTCAGGAAACGGTCCCGCAGGTGGCGGTTCACGAAGGGGTCGCCCAACGATCGGTCCCGGGAAAGACGGCGGCGCACGAAGGGGCCGGTCAGGAAGCGGCTCCGCAGGTGGCGGTTCACGAAGGGGTCGCCCAACGATCGGTCCCGGGAAAGCCGACAGCGCACGAAGAGGGCACCCGGCAAGATACGACCGCTCAAGAAGGGCTCCTTCAGGGAGCGATCGCTCAGGTGAGCGTCCCGGTGCTGGAGCCGGTGGCCACCTCCTTCCGTACCTGGGCACGCCGCCTGCACGACGAGGCGGCCCGCAGGACCGGCGAGCTCGACCACTGGACCCGCACGCTCGGTGGCGGCACCGGGCGGCTGGACCCGTCCACGGACACCTTCGCCACCCAGTGCCACCTCACGCTCGAACTTCCCGCCGATGTCACCGTTCCGCTGCTCACCCGGCTCCCGGCGGCGTTCCGCGGCCGGGTCAACGACGTGCTGCTCGCCGGGCTCGCCCTGGCCGTGACCCGCTGCACCGGGCGGCGGGAGGTCCTGCTCGACCTGGAGGGGCACGGCCGTGCGGAGATCTTCCCCGACGTCGACCTGTCCAGGACCGTGGGCTGGTTCACCACCATCCACCCCGTCAGGCTCGACGCGGGCCCCGCCGACTGGACCGACCTTTCGGGTCCCACCGCCGCGCGGGCGATAAAACGGGTCAAGGAGCAGCTCCGTGCGACTCCTGGCGAAGGCATCGGTTACGGCCTGCTCCGCCACCTCAACCCCGTCACCGCGCGGGAACTGGCCCGCTGGCCCGTACCGGAGCTGGCTTTCAACTACCTCGGCCGCGTCGAGGCCGCCACAGGTGCGGACTGGTCCCCGGCGCCTGAGTCGGAGGCGGTGGGCGGAGGGCACGCGGCCGACCTCGCGCTCCCGCACGCGCTGGAGGTCAACGCCCTCACCAGGGACCTGCCGGACGGGCCGCGCCTCTCGGCGACCTGGTCGTGGGCCGGGCGCTTGTACGGCGAGGAGCAGGTCAGGGAACTGGCCGAGGCGTGGTTCACCGCCCTCACCGGCCTGTCCCGACACACCGGAGACGGCCTGACCCCGTCGGACCTGCTGATTTCCATCGGCCAGGAAGAGATCGACGCGTTCGCGGCGGAACTTGACGCGGAGTGGAGCGCACGGTGAGCCAGCTTGAGGACATCCTGCCGTTGTCGCCGCTGCAACAGGGCCTGTTCTTCCACGCCCTGTTCGACGAGGCGGCGCCCGACGTCTACACCGCGCAGCTCGTGCTGGAGCTGGAGGGCGCCCTCGACGTCCCCGCGCTGCGGGACGCGGCCTGTCGGCTGGTGCACCGTCACGCCAACCTGCGGGCCTCGTTCCGGCAGCGGGCGGGGGGCGATCCCGTGCAGCTGGTGCACCGGCGGGTGGAGGTGCCGTGGCGGGAGGTGGCGGGGGCCGACGCCGAGACGGTGGCCGCCGAGGAGCGGGCCCGGCGGTTCGACCTGTCCCGGCCGCCGTTGATGCGGTTCGTGCTGGTACGGAGTGGTCCCCGGAGATACCGGCTGGTTTTCACCAACCATCACATCCTGCTGGACGGCTGGTCGACACCGCTGCTGGCGGCCGAGCTGTTCGCGCTGTACTCGGGCCGGGAACCCGCCCCCGCGCCGCCGTACCGCGACCATCTGGCCTGGCTGGCACGCCAGGACCGGGCCGCCGCGCGGGAGGCGTGGTGCCGTGCCCTGGACGGGGTCGCCGGGCCGACCCTCGTCGCCGCGGACCTCGCCACCCGGACGCCGGTGAATCCCGGATGCGTCCGAACCCAGCTCGACGAGGATCTCACCGGCCGCCTCGGCTCCGTCCTGCGCGCCCGATCGCTCACCCTCAACACGGCGGTCCAGGGGGCCTGGGCTCTGCTGCTGGCCCAGCTGACCGGCCGCGACGACGTCGTCTTCGGCGGTACGGTCTCCGGCCGCCCACCCGAGCTGCCCGGCGCCGAACGCATGATCGGACTGTTCATCAACACCCTGCCGGTCCGGGTCCGGCTGCACCCCGCCGAGACCCTGGCCGGGCTGCTCGAACGCCTCCAGGCGGAGCAGGCCGAGCTGTTCGCCCATCACCACCTCGGCCTGTCCGACATCCAGCGCGCCTGCGGGCTGGGACAGCTCTTCGACACCATGACGGTCCTGGAGAACTACCCTCTCGACACCGCGACCCTGAACGGCCGTTCCGTGGAGGCGGGCGTGGGAGCGGGACCTCGGCTCGCGGGCGCCTCGGGCAGCGACGCGACCCACTACCCGCTGGCCCTGGCGGTCGTCCCCGGTGAGCGGCTCTCCCTGCGACTCGACCACCGCCCCGACGTCGTTCCCCACGCCGAGGCCGCCAGGCTCCTGGACAGGCTCGTCCTTCTTCTCAAGGCCGTCGCCACCGACCCCGAGCTGCCGCTCGCCCGGCTCGACCCGCTCTCCGCCGACGAGCGCGTCCGGATCCTTGACGAGTGGAACGGCCCCGAACCCCCGCCCGTGCCCGGGGCCGCGACGACGATCGCGGGTGCCTTCGCCGAGTGGGTGCGGCGGACACCGGACGCCGAGGCCGTCGTCGGCGACGGTTTCTCCCTCAGCTACGCCGAGCTGGACGGCCGGGCCAACCTGCTGGCTCGCCGGCTGGTCAGGCTGGGCGTCCGCGCTGAGACGCCGGTCGCGGTCCTGCTCGACAGGTCCGCCGACGTGGTCGTGACGACCCTGGCCATCGCCAAGGCGGGGGGAGCCTACGTCCCGATCCACCACGGCCACCCACCGGACCGGATGAGCTGGGTGATGGCCGACACCGGCGCTCCGGTACTGGTCACCGACCGCACTCCCGGATTCGAGCACGCCGCCGAGGTGGTCCGGGTGGACGAGCCCGTCCCGGCCGATCCGGCACCGCCGGAGCCGCGGGTCGAGGTTCACCCCGAGCATCTCGCGTACGTCATCTACACCTCGGGTTCGACGGGAACGCCGAAGGGGGTCGCGGTGCGCCAGCGCGACGTCGTGGCCCTGGCCGCGGATCGCAGGTGGGAGCGGCACCGGCGGGTGCTGATGCACTCGCCGCACGCCTTCGACGCCTCCACCTACGAGATCTGGGTGCCGCTGCTCCGTGGCGGTACCGTCGTCGTCGCGCCGCCGGGCGACCTCGGGCCCGACGCGTTCGCCGGCCTCGTCGCCAGGCACCGCCTGACCGCGCTGTTCATCACGACGGCACTGTTCAACCTGGTCGCGGAGGAGGCGCCGGGCACGTTCGCGCCGCTCGCCGAGGTCCTCACCGGAGGTGAGGCCGCCTCGGCCGCGGCCATGCGCCGGGTACTGGCGGCCTGCCCGCGGACCCTGCTCGGCCATGTCTACGGGCCCACCGAGACCACGACGTACGCCACCCACCACCCCGTCTCCGCTGTCTCCCGCGTCGGCACGCCGCCCATCGGGCGGGCCATGGACGGCATGCGCGCCTACGTGCTGGACGGCTTCCTGCGGCCGGTCCCGCCGGGGGTGCCGGGCGAGCTGTACCTGGCGGGCGCCGGGCTGGCCCGCGGTTATCTCGGTCGCCCGGCGCTGACCGCGGAACGGTTCGTCGCCTGCTCGTACGGCGGGCGGATGTACCGGACCGGGGACGTGGTCAGGTGGTCGGCGGACGGCGTGCTGGAGTACCTGGCCCGTGCCGACCGCCAGGTCAAGATCCGGGGGTTCCGCATCGAGCCGGCGGAGATCGAGGCGGCCCTGGCAGGGCACCCGGGTGTCGTCCAGGTGGCCGTGACCGTCCGCGACCGCCGCCTGCTCGCCTACGTGGTCGGCGCCGTGGCGCCCGAGGAACTGCGGCGGTTCGCCGGGCGGACGCTCCCCGAGTACATGGTGCCGTCGTCGGTGATCGGCCTGGACGCGCTGCCGCTCACCCCGAACGGGAAGGTGGACCGCGCCGCCCTGCCCTCGGGGTCCGCCCCCACCGCGGGGCGCGACCCCGGCACCCCCGAGGAGGAGTCGCTCTGCCGGCTGTTCGCCCAGGTGCTCGGCCTGGAGCGGGTCGGCGCCGACGACGGATTCTTCGACCTGGGGGGTGACAGCATCGGGGTGATCCGGCTGGTCTCCCTCGCGGCGCGGGAGGGGCTGGTGATCAGCCCGCGCGAGGTGTTCGCCCACCAGACGGCCGAGGCGCTCGCCCGCGCGCAGGGGGAGAGCACGCGGGACCTGGGAGAGGGAGGCCTGGAGATGCTGCTCCCGCTACGTGCCTCGGGCTCCCGGCCGCCGCTGTTCTGCGTGCACCCCGGTGCCGGGCTCGGCTGGCCGTACGCGGGACTGCTCCGCCATCTCGGCCCTGACCAGCCCCTTTACGCCTTCCAGGCCAGGGTGCTGGCCGAGCCCGACTACGTGGCCCCGTCGATCGAGGCGATGGCCCTGGACTACCTGGAGCGTCTGCTCCAGGTCCGGCCGCACGGGCCGTACCGGCTGGCGGGCTGGTCCATGGGCGGCCTGATCGCCCACGCCATGGCCGTGGAGCTGCGCGAGCGAGGGGAGGAGGTCGCGCTGCTGGCGCTGCTCGACTCCTACCCGGGCCAGGAGATCAACCCGGACGAGCGTGACGTGCTGGTCGAGTTGCTCTCGGCCATCGACTACGACGGGCCGGGCGAGATCGGCGACGTCGTGGAGTTCCTGCGCGAGCAGGGCGGCCCGTACGCCACGCTGGACGAGCGGACGCTGACGGCGGTCTACCGGAACTACCGGAACGGTGTGAAGATTTCCGAGGAGTACGCGCCGAGGATGTTCGAGGGGGATGTGCTCTTCGTGACCGCGGCTCACGGCCACGAGGAGGGCGGCCCCACGGCCGCCGACTGGAAGCCGTACGTCACCGGCGCCATCCATGATCACCAGGTCGCCTGCGACCATGCGAACATGTTGAGTCCCGGGCCCATCGCGGAGATCGCCGCCCTTCTCAGAGAGGACACAGAGTGAGCAGCAACCCATTCGAGGACCCCGAGGGCGTCTATCTGGCGTTGATCAACGACGAGGGCCAGTACTCTCTCTGGCCCGCCTGGTCGGAGATCCCGGCGGGCTGGACCGTCGCCTTCGGTGAGGACTCCAGGCAGGCCTGCCTGGACCACATCGAGGCCAACTGGACCGACATGCGGCCCAACAGCCTGATCAGGGCAGTGGAACAGTGAGCGGCCGAGTGCGCGGAGGAAACGCATGACCTGGCTGCGCTGCGCCTCCCCCCGTCCGGGGGCGACCACGCGGCTGTTCTGCTTCACGCACGCGGGCGGGTCGGCCACCGCCTACCGGGACTGGCCCGCGCTGCTACCCGACTCCGTCGAGCTCCACGCGACGCAGCTGCCGGGCAGGGCGGACCGGTTCGGAGAACCGTCGCCGGAGGACATGGACACGCTGGCCGACCTGGTGACCGAGGCGATGTCGCCGCTGCTGGACCGGCGTTTCGCGCTGTTCGGGCACAGCATGGGAGCGACGCTCGCCTACGAGGTCACCCGCCGCCTGGAGGCCAGGGGACTCGCCCCGGCACGGCTGCTGGTGTCCGGGGCGAGGGCACCGCACGATCCCCGGGAGAGGATCGCGGTCTCGGATTACGACGACGACCGCCTCGTCGCCGAGCTGGCCAAGCTCGGCGGCACCGAGGTGGAGATCCTCTCCCACCGGGCGATGCGCGAGATCGTCCTGCCCTACATCCGCGCCGACTTCCGACTGGTCGAGGCCTACCGCCATCGCCCGGGACCCCCGCTGCACACCCCGATCTCCGCTCTCGTCGGCGACGCGGACCCGGAGGTCACCCCGGCCCAGGCCAAGTCGTGGGAGGCCCGCACGATCACCGACTTCTCCCTCACGGTCTTTCCCGGCGACCACTTCTACCTGCAGCCGCAGCGCGCGCCGGTGGTCAGGGAGATCATCCGGCTGCTCGCGGGATGAACGAGCCGATCAGAGGATGAGCGCGAAGCAGTCCGGCCGGTAACCGCGAGGCATCGGCCCGGGAGTCTCCAGCGCCTTGTTGACATAGGAGAGCATCACCGGATCGAGCGCCTCCAGGTTGTGCCCGATGGCACCCTCGATGATCCCCTTGAGCGGGCAGTCGTCCTGGAGCATCCGGTTGGTCACCTGCTCGGGCGGTCCCTCGACGAAGGTCGAGGCGGCCTCCTGCTCGGCCTTCAGCCCGAGCGCGGTGTAGTCGACGCCGGGCTCGACCATGGAGGGGGTGTTGAGCTCCTGCATCAGGGCCGAGTCCGAGTGGAGCTCGTCGCAGACCGTCTCCCCGCCGCAGCTCCTGCGCAACTCCCCGGTCAGTTCGTGGTGCGGCGCCCCCAGGGTGACCAGCTCGGACACCTTGCCCGCCCCGCCCTCCGAGCGCAGGTACGCCCGGGGGACGATCCCCCCGAGGCTGTGCCCGACGATCGCCACCTTCTCGGCCCCGGTGGCCTGGAGCACCCCGTCCACGAAGTTCCCCAGCGTCCGGGCCGAGCGTCTGATCGAGTTGCTCCAGCCGTAGTCGAGGGCGAAGACGCAGTAGCCCTGCTTGCTCAGGTAGGGGGCCGCGACGGGCCAGGTCGCCGCCCCCGTGCTTCTCGCGCCGTGGACGAGCACCACCGGGTACGGCGCGTCCTGGCGGGGCCGGCAGTCGAAGTCGTTGGCCTTCGACAGTCCTTCCGAGGCCAGCCGTCTGGCCTCGGCGACCATGTCCACCTTGGGCGGCGGGGACGCGGACCGCCCGCCGGTGAGCGTGCCGGCCGCGACGGTGAGCACCGCGAACCCCGTCACGACACACAGGACGATCACGATGACGTGGCCGAGACGGAGCTGCCCCACTCGATCTCTCCTCAGAAAGAACGCCGGACAAGAGCCTTTCTCGCCACCCCGCACCGGAGCTATGCCCTGCCCGCGCCTGTTGCCGTCGCAAAGTTGGCACTCTCGCAACAAGCGGGGCCGGGGAACGTCCTCTCCCGGCGCCACAGCCGGGGGCGTCTACGCCTCCGGAGACCACTCGGCTGGCGGATTGTGTCGAAGAGTTGGCCTTCCTTGGGCAGTGAGTGCCCATGAGACGAGGCGTGGGGGCCGTTAGCGTCAGCCTGTGGGTGAACGAGTACTGATCGCGCTCGGTGGCAACGCGATGACGGGGCCCGACGGCGGGGCCTCACCCGGCGACCAGCGCCGCGCGGTCGAGCAGGCCGTCCGCCATGTCGCCGCGCTCATCGCCGACGGCCACCAGGTGACCCTCACCCATGGCAACGGCCCCCAGGTCGGCAACCTGATCCTGAAGAACCAGCTCGCCGCGCACGTCGTGCCCCCGGTGCCGCTCGACTGGTGCGGGGCACAGACGCAGGCCACCATAGGCACCCTCGTCCTCAACGCGCTCGACGGCCGCGCGGCCGTCGTGGTCACCCGCACGCTCGTCGACCCCGCCGACCCGGCCTTCCAGGACCCGGTCAAGCCGATCGGCCGCTACTTCAATGAGGCGGAGGCCCGTCGTTTCGAGGAACTCGGGCAGACCTGGCGCCGCTTCGACCGGGGCTGGCGCCGCGTGGTGGCCTCCCCCGAGCCGCTGGAGATCCTCGACGCCCCCGCGATCGCCGCGCTGGTGGCCGCGGGCTTCACCGTCGTGGCCGCGGGTGGTGGCGGTGTGCCGGTGGCCCGCGACGCCGGAGGGCGGCTGGGCGGGGTCGAGGCCGTGATCGACAAGGATCTGGCGGCGGCGGTGCTCGCCCGGGACGTGCGGGCCACGGTCCTGGTCATCGCGACGGACGTCCCCGGGGCCGTCGTCGGGTTCGGCACGGCCCAGGCCAGACCCCTGGGCGCCGTCACCGCGGCCGAGTTGCGCGTACTACACGCCGCCGGGCACTTCGCCGGCGGCAGCATGGGGCCGAAGGTCGAGGCCGCGCTGCGCTTCGTCGAGCAGGGCGGCGACCGGTCGGTGATCACCTCCCTGGAGAACATCGGGGCGGCGCTCACCGGCGAGAGCGGCACCGTGGTGCGAAAGTGAACATGACGCGATTGAAAGGTGGCAGGGATGCCGGAACCCATTGAAGTGCGCAAGGTGCCCATCGAGAGCGTGACCGACGCCTCCGGGCTGGCCCGGCTCATCGACGACGGGGTGATCGAGGCGCACCGGGTGCTCGCGGTGATCGGCAAGACCGAGGGCAACGGCGGGGTGAACGACTACACCCGGATCCTGGCCGACAGGGCCTTTCGCGAGGTGCTGGAGGCCAAGGGGCATCCTTCCCCCGAGAGCGTGCCGCTGGTGTGGTCGGGTGGCACCGACGGCGTGCTCAGCCCGCATGCCACGATCTTCGCCACCACGGCGAACGCCGAGCCGAGCGACGAGCCGCGGGTGAGCGTCGGCATCGCGATGAGCGATGTGATCCTGCCCGAGGACATCGGCCGGCCCGCGATGGTGGAGAAGGTGGCCGCCGGAGTGCGTGAGGCCATGAAGCT
Organism: Streptosporangium sp. NPDC001681; assembly: GCF_040298085.1. Taxonomy (NCBI): domain Bacteria; kingdom Bacillati; phylum Actinomycetota; class Actinomycetes; order Streptosporangiales; family Streptosporangiaceae; genus Streptosporangium; species Streptosporangium sp. NPDC001681. Next base: position 62,413 of record NZ_JBEOZN010000006.1, read on the forward strand.
CGCCGGGATCGACGATCCCGCCGACGTCCACTACGTCCAGACCAAGACCCCGCTGCTCACCCTGTCCACGATCAACGACGCCAAGTCGCGCGGCAAGGACGTGGTGATCGAGGACACCGGCCCGTCGATGGACATCTCCAACTCCACCACCGCGCTCGGCATCGCCGTCGCGCTCGGTGAGATCGAGATGCCCGCCGCCGACCAGATCCACCGCGACCTGTCGCTCTACTCCTCCGTCGCCTCGTGCTCCTCCGGCGTCGAGCTGGACCGGGCCCAGATCGTGGTCGTCGGCAACGTACGGGGCATCGGTGGCCGCTACCGGATCGGCCACTCGGTCATGCGGGACGCGCTGGACGCCGACGGCATCTGGGAGGCCATCCGCTCCAGTGGCATCGAGCTGCCCGACCGCCCCCACCCGTCCGACCTGGGTGACCGGCTGGTCAACGTCTTCATGAAGTGCGAGGCCGACCCGTCGGGCAGCGTACGGGGCCGCCGCAACATCATGCTCGACGACTCGGACGTGCACTGGCACCGCCAGATCAAGGCCACCGTGGGCGGCGTCGCGGCCAGCGTCACCGGTGACCCGGCCGTGTTCGTCTCGGTCGCCGCGGTCCACCAGGGCCCGAGCGGCGGCGGCCCGGTGGCCGCCATCGCCGACCTCGGCTGACGGGTACGCGCTCGGGTGGGGCGGAAATCCTCCCCGAGCGCCACCGCGGGTAGGCTCCCGGTTCGTGCCGAGTATTCCGCAGCCCCTGGTCCCCGGCGACGACGGCGCCGCCGACGCCACCGTGACATCCGCGCTCGCCGCCTTCGCCGCGGGGGAGGCGGAGGCCGGTGCGGTCGTCGCCGCGCTGAGCGGGACACGGCTGCTCGTGCCCGTGGTCGCCCTGCTGAAGGAGTCGGAGATCGGCGAGCACGGGTTGCGGCAGGAGAAGGAGAGCGAGATGGCCCTGCCGAAGCTCGTCGGCGCGGACGGGCGCGAGGCGGTGCTCTCCTTCACCGGGATGGAGCCGCTGCGGAGGTGGCGCCGGGACGCCAGGCCCATCCAGGCCACCATCCTTCAGGTCTGCCAGGCGGCGGTGCACGAGAACACCGCCGCGGTGGTGATCGACGTCGCGGGCCCGGTGCCCTTCGTGATCGAAGGTGCTCTGCTGCGGGCACTCGCCGCGGTCGAGTCGGGCACCCTTGACGAGCTGGGCCCCGAGGTCACAGTGGCACGGATGGAAGAGATCGCCGAGCCTCCCAGGCGTCGGCGGTTCGGTTGGCCACCGCGTGGACGAGGTTGACCGTCAGAATCGCCGGAGCGATCACGGCGACGAACCCGCCGAAGTCGCGCTCGAAGACCAGGGCGAGGATCACCGCGGTCACGCCGTTCTGCTGGGCGAGCCCCAGGTGCACCCGGTCGATCAGCGGCAGGCCGTGGGTGAGCACCAGCGCGGCGACCATCTGCGCGGCGTACGCGGCCAGCCCGAGCAGCACCCCCATGCCCATGTTCGTCCCGCCGACGAGCAGCAGGCCCATCAGGAACGCCGACAGCGCGAACGCCACGCTCACCGCCCGCCCCAGCCAGCGCGCGTCGGGCATGCGCAGGTAGAGCCCGGCGGTCGCCAGGCCGAGCATGAGGGAGCTCCACGCGGCCGACACGACGGCCCCGGCCGCCGTCAGGTAGGTCAGCACCGGCGGGGCGTTCCTGATCAGCCGCCAGAGCAGGTAGATCCCGGCCGCGAACAGCGCGTTCAACCCCAGGTCGGCGAAGTACGAGGCCGACAGGCCGCCCCCTCCCGAGCCGCTGACCAGCGCCGCCGCGTAAACGGCCAGGATGATCGTCACCGGGTCGTCGAAGGAGGACCACGCCCCGAGGATCGTCTTCGCCTGGCTTGAGAGCCGGCTGTTCCGCATCACCCCGGCGACCGAGAGCGGGTCGATCTGGGCGACCACCACCGCCATGATCAGTGCCCGGGGGTCGCCCGAGACGAGGTAGACGACACCGGCGATGAAGGCCGTCTTGAGCAGCACCCCGACGGTGACCGCGAGCACGATCAGCCGGGAGTGCTCCCTGGCCTCGGCGCGGTCGATCCCGTGCGTGCTGCCGTACAGGCCGATCGCCAGCAGCAGGCTGCTGAACAGCACGTACGCGCTTGAGTGTTCCAGGTCACGCAGGTCGCCCAGGTCGGCGGCCAGCCAGCCGAGGCCGACCACGACGATCAAGAGCCCGATTCGGGCCACCGCTCACTCCCTGGGATGGGTCGCAGGTGCCCCTGAGGTCTCGCGGGGCGTTGTCGCTGGTTGATCGGCGGAAGGGTGAAGTGCCCGCGGATCGTGTCCACGAGCTTGGCCAGCTTGTCGTCGGAGACGTCGACCTTGCGCTGGTCCAGCGTCACCCCGATCAGGTAACGGGTCTCGTCGATCCAGTAGAAGAACATGGCCCCGCGCTCCACGTCGAGGACCGTGCGGATCAGGACGCCGCCCTCCAGCCCGCGCAGCTGCTGGTTGAGCCGCTGGGTGAGCCAGTTGAGCTGGTTGCCCGCCTTGAGATAGATCCTTCGGCGCTCTTCCGGGTCGGTGTCGTGGAAGAAGTGGGCCAGGTCCGCGTCGTCGAGCACGTCGGTGTAGAAGCAGCACCGCTGGTCGCCGAAGTAGGCCACGAAGTGCAGGTCCTCCTGGTCGACCATGGCGACGCAGCTGGTCAGCGCCTTCTCCACCGAGGGGCCGATGCCCGGCAGGGTACGGATCAGGATCTCCGACTCGCCGATCACCCTGCGCTTGGTGGCGGTGGGCAGCGGGCCCATCCCGGCCTCCAGGTACGGGAGATAGAGGCCCCGGCGATACTGGACGAGCAGGTAGACGCCGGTGACGACGGCGAACGCGCTCACCCCCGTGGTGACCAGGCCGTGCAGCTCGCCGGGCAGCCCGCCCTGCCAGAGCACGGGACCGAACGCCGCCACGAAGCCCAGCACCACCTCGATCGCCGCGGTGCCGGTCAGCGCGATCACCATCAGTATCGGAAGCCGCGCCCGGATCCGGCCGAGCACGGTGGAGATGAGGGCGAGCATCACGATCACCGAGACCACGGTGGCCGCGCGGGCCACGTCGTACTCCTCGCCCTCGATGTACCAGGCGAGGAGTTCGAGCAGCACCGGAAGGAGCACGAATGACGCGATGACCGCGGGCAGCTTGCTGAAGCGATCCGTGTCCATGCGCACCGTCCCTCCGGATATAGGGATCGGGTACAGCCTCTGTGATCATCGCGAGTCCCGTCAATGACCTTCGAGGTCACTTCGAGCCCTCAGATCCCCGGCGGGGCCGGGGTTCGCGGATTATGGTCGCTCCGTGAGCGAGTACGCCGAGCCGGCACACCGGCCCCCCAGTCCTCCTCGTACCGTCAGGCGCCCCCGGGTCCTCGGGGCGGTGGTGGTCTCGTGAGCCTCGTGGCGGCGCCGCTCCTCCCGGTCCTGGCGGCGGCCGCGTCGGGGGCGGTGATCGGGCTGTGGACGCGGCGCGTGGTGGCCCGCCACTCGGTGCCCGACGGGGAGCGGTCCGGGCGGCCCCGGCCGGTGGCGGGGGTCGTGGAGGTGACCACCGCGGTGGTGCTGGCCGCTCTCGCGCTGCGGGCGCTCTGGCCCGGCGTACCGGCCCAGGCGGTGACCACCCCGGCCGGGAGGGCCGGAGAACTGCTCGCCTTCGGCGGGCTGGCGGTGGTCGCCGTCGCCCTGTCCTTCGTCGACGCCGCCGTCCACCGGCTGCCCGACCGGCTCACCCTGGCCGCCTACCTGGGAACCGCCGTACCGCTCGCCGCGTCGGCCCTCGTCGACGGCCGCCTCGGCGATCTGCTCGGCGCGGGTCTCGGCGGTCTCGCCCTGGCGGGCTTCTACCTGGTGCTGCTCCTGATCAACCCGGAGGGAATGGGGCTGGGCGACGTCAAGTTCGCGGCGAGCCTGGGCACCGCCCTCGGCTGGCTGGGCTGGGACACCCTGGTCGCCGGGACCTTCCTCGGCCTGGTGGCCGGGGGCGTCTACGGGGCCGCCCTGATGGTCCTGCGCCGCGCGGGCCGCAAGAGCGAGATCCCCTTCGGCCCCTTCATGGCGATTGGCGCCCTCGCCGCGGTCCTCACCGCGCTCTGACCGCCGGCGGATGTCTCACTCCGTGAACCGGGGCCATTCCAGTGGGCGACACGTGGAAGACTTGTCAGCATGTTGCGTTGGTTGACCGCCGGAGAGTCTCACGGCCCCGAACTCGTCGCGATCCTGGAAGGCCTGCCCGCGGGGGTGGAGGTGACCACCGCCCAGCTGGACGAGGCGCTGCGCCGTCGCCGCCTCGGTTACGGTCGCGGGGCACGGATGAAGTTCGAGCAGGACGTCGTTACCATCGTGGGCGGGGTCCGCCACGGCCGCACGCTCGGCAGTCCCGTCGCCATCCGGGTGGGCAACACCGAGTGGCCCAAGTGGGAGACGGTCATGGCGGCCGACCCCGTCGACCCGGCCGTGCTGGAGGGGCAGGCGCGCAACGCGCCGCGCTCCCGCCCCCGCCCCGGCCACGCCGACCTCGCGGGCATGCAGAAGTACGGCTTCGACGACGCCCGCCCGGTGCTCGACCGGGCCAGCGCCCGGGAGACCGCGGCCCGTGTCGCGCTCGGCCAGGTGGCGCGGAGCTTCCTCAAGCAGGCCCTCGGCGTCGACATCGTCAGCCACGTCGTCTCGATCGGCGGGGCGGCGACCACCCCTGGCGTCATCCCCGGCCCCGGTGACCTGGCGGCGATCGACGCCGACCCGGTGCGCTGCGCCGATCCGGAGGGCAGCGCGGCGATGGTCGCCGAGATCGACAGGGCGCACAAGGACGGCGACACCCTCGGCGGCGTCGTCGAGGTGGTCGCCTACGGCCTGCCGCCGGGCCTGGGCAGCTACACCCACTGGGACCGCCGGCTCGACGCCCGCCTCGCGGCCGGCCTGATGGGCATCCAGGCGATCAAGGGTGTCGCCGTCGGCGACGGCTTCGAGACGGCCCGCCGCCCCGGCTCCCTGGCCCACGACGAGATCGAGAACACCGCGGACGGCATCCGCCGGATCACCAACCGGGCCGGTGGCGTCGAGGGTGGCATGACCAACGGCGAGCCGCTGCGCGTCAGTGCGGCGATGAAGCCGATCTCCACGGTCCCCAGGGCGCTGGCCACCGTCGACGTGCTGACCGGCGAGGCGGCCAAGGCCCACCACGAGCGCTCGGACGTGTGCGCGGTCCCGGCCGCCGCGATCGTCGCCGAGGCCATGGTGGCGCTGATCCTGGCCGACGCCGCGATCGAGAAGTTCGGCGGAGACTCCGTCGAGGAGGTCGCCCGCAACCTGTCCGGCTACCTCTCCTCGTTGGTGATCAAGTGAGCGGGCGCCAGGCCGGCGAGCCGCGGTCCAAGGAGGCCGGATGAGTCCCCGTGCAGTACTGATCGGCCCTCCGGGGTCGGGCAAGTCGACCATCGGACAGCTCCTGGCCGACCGGCTCGGGGTCGCCTTCCGCGACACCGACACCGACGTCGAGCTCACGGCGGGCAAGCCGGTGAGCGACATCTTCATCGAGGACGGCGAGGAGATCTTCCGCGAGCTGGAAGCCGACGCCGTACGGCGGGCGCTGGCCGAGCACGACGGCGTGCTCTCCCTCGGCGGCGGCGCGATCCTCGCCGAGGCCACCTGCGAGCTGCTGGCCGACCATCCGGTGGTCTACCTGGAGGTCGGTCTCTCCAACGCCGTCCAGCGGGTGGGCCTGGCCTCGGCGCGGCCGTTGCTCGTGCTGAACCCGCGCAGCCGGCTGAAGAAGCTGATGGACGCCCGTCGTCCCATCTACGAGAAGCTGGCCAGGATCGTCGTGGTGACCGACGAGCGCGAGCCCGGCCAGATCGTCGACGAGATCGTGAGAGGCCTGGAGCCATGACGATCTCCAGGATCAAGGTCGCCGGCGAGAGCCCGTACGACGTGGTGGTCGGCACCGGAGTGCTCGGCGAGCTGCCCGGCCTGCTCGGGCCGAAGGTCCGCACCGTCGCCGTGATCCACCCCGAGAGCCTGCCGGAGATCGCCCGCCCGGTCTGCGGCGCGATCGAGGCGGCCGGGTACGAGGTGGTCCCGTTGCCGGTGCCCGACGCCGAGCGTGCCAAGACCGTCGAGGTGGCCGCGGGGCTCTGGTCGGCCTTCGGCCGCGCGGGCATCACCCGGTCCGACGCCGTGGTCGGCGTCGGCGGGGGGGCGACCACCGACCTGGCGGGGTTCGCCGCCGCCACCTGGCTGCGCGGTGTCAAGGTGGTGCAGGTGCCGACGACACTGCTCGGCATGGTCGACGCGGCCGTGGGCGGCAAGACCGGTATCAACACCCCCGAGGGCAAGAACCTGGTCGGGTCCTTCCACCCGCCGGCGGGGGTCCTGTGCGACCTGGCCACCCTGGTCTCGGTGCCCCGCGACGACTACGTGGGCGGCCTCGCGGAGATCATCAAGGGTGGTTTCATCGCGGACCCGAAGATCCTCTCGCTCATCGAGGACGACCCCGAGGGGGCCAGGCTCCCCGAGGGGCGGCACACCCGCGAGCTGATCGAGCGCAAGATCCAGGTCAAGGCCGACGTCGTCGGCGCCGACCTGCGCGAGGGCGGCCTGCGGGAGATCCTCAACTACGGCCACACCCTGGCCCACGCCATCGAGCGCGTCGAGCGGTACCGGATGCGCCACGGCGAGGCCGTCGCGATCGGCATGGTCTACGCGGCCGAGCTGTCTCATCTGGACGGCAGGATCGGTACCGACCTCGTGGAGCGGACCAGGTCCATTCTGACCTCGGTCGGGCTGCCCACCGCCTACCGCCGCGAGGCCTGGCCCGAGCTCCGCGACCACATGCGCCTCGACAAGAAGAGCCGCGGTGCCACGCTGCGCTTCGTCCTCCTGGACGACCTGGCGAAGGTGTCCTCGCTGTCCGACCCCTCGGAGGAGCTTCTCGAAGCCGCCTACCGGGAGATCGCCCGGTGAGCTTCACGACACCGGTGCTCCCGGCGGGTATCGCGGGCCTCGGCCTGAGATCGTACCTGCCGGCCCTGCACGCCGTCGCCGAGAGCACCTCCTGAATCCGGGCGACTCGGAACTTCCCGCGCTCCGGCGGCCGCACCCGGCCCCCGGCGATCCCGGTGCCGGGGTCACCGGGGGCCGGGGCGGTTTCAGGAGGAGCTGAGGCGTTTGAGGGCGCTGCGGACCTTCGCCGGGTCGTTCGTGGGCCAGAAGGGCGGCAGGGAGTCGCGCAGGAACCCGGCGTAGCGGGCCGTCGCCAGCCGCGGGTCCAGTACCGCGACCACACCCTTGTCGTGCTGGCTGCGGAGCAGGCGGCCCGCGCCCTGCGCGAGGAGCAGCGCGGCGTGGGTGGCGGCGACCGACATGAACCCGTTGCCGCCCTTGGCGGCCACATGGCGCTGGCGAGCGGAGCTGAGCGGGTCGTCCGGGCGGGGGAAGGGGATGCGGTCGATGATGACCAGGCGCAGCGAGGGGCCGGGGACGTCGACGCCCTGCCAGAGGGAGAGCGTGCCGAACAGGCAGGTCGGCTCGTCCTCGGCGAATTGCTTGACCAGCAGCATCGTGGAGTCGTCGCCCTGGCAGAGCAGCGGCACGCTCAGCCGGTCGCGCAGGGCCTCGGTGGCCGCCTTGGCGGCCCGCATCGAGGAGAACAGGCCGAGAGTGCGGCCCCCCGCGGCTTCGATCAGCTCGGTGATCTCGTCGATGTAGGCCTCGGGCAGGCCGTCACGGCCCGGCTGGGGCAGGTGCTTGGCGACGTAGAGGATGCCGCTGCGGGGGTGGTCGAAGGGGGAGCCGACGTCGATGCCGTTCCAGCCGGCCCGGCTCTTGCCGGCCTTCTTCCCGGACTTGGGGGCGGCGCGCTCCTCGCCCGTCTCGTCCTCCTCGGCTGGCTTTCCGCCGCCCTCGGCGCCAAGGCCCCACTGGCGGGCCAGCCCGTCGAAGGCGCCGCCCAGGGCGAGCGTGGCCGAGGTCAGGATGACCGTACGGTCGCCGAAGAGCCTGTCGCGGAGCATGCCCGCCACGGTCAGCGGCGCCACCCGCAGCAGGGGTGGCCGCCGGTCGGTGCCCGCCTCCAGCCAGACCACCTCGGCCCGGTCGATCTCCTCGGCGTGGCCGAAGGCGTCGAGCATGCGCTGCGCGGTGTCGTGCACCTCGTCCAGGGAGGTGAAGGCCGCCTTGCGCAGTCCCGCGCCCTCCGGGTCGTCCTTGTCGCCGGTGCGCGGGCCAAGGGCGGTGATGCACGCCCACGCCGAGTCGCGGATCAGGGCGAGCGTCAGCCCGAGCACATCGGGAAGCTCGTCGAGGCGCCCGGCGGGGGCGGCGGCGAGGAGGGCCCTGAGGTCCTCTCCGGCCTCCATGAGCCGGTCGGCCAGGTGCTGCTCGATGAGCTTGCCGACCCGCCGCACGGCCACCGTGACCATGGTCTCCGACAGCTCGCCGCTGACCACCGAGGTGACGCGGTCGACCAGCTCGTGAGCCTCGTCGACCACGACCACCTCGTGCTCGGGCAGGAGCGGGAAGTCCTCCATCGCGTCGATGGCGAGCAGCGCGTGGTTGGTCACGACCACGTCGGACTCGCCGGCGCGGGCGCGGGCCAGTTCGGCGAAGCACTCCATGCCACTCGGGCAGCGCGTGGCTCCCAGGCACTCCCTGGCGCTGACCGAGAACTGGCGCCAGGCCTGCTCGTTGACGCCGGGGACCAGCTCGTCGCGGTCACCGGTCTCGGTCTCGTTCGACCACTCCTGGATGCGCTGGACCATCCGGCCCGTCGCGTTGACCTCCCGGGGGTCGAAGAGCTGGTCCTGCTCCTCGTCGGGCCACCCCGCGCTCGCCTTGTAGCGGCACAGGTAGTTGCGGCGGCCCTTGAGGATCGCGAACGTGGGCTCGTGCGGCAGCTGTGGGGCGAGGGCCTTGGCGAGGCGGGGCAGGTCGCGGTCGACGAGCTGGCGCTGGAGCGCGATGGTGGCGGTGGAGACGACCACGGCTCCCTTGGAGGTCATCGCGTGCCTGATCGAGGGGATCAGGTAGGCCAGCGACTTGCCGGTGCCGGTGCCCGCCTGGACGGCCAGGTGGTCGCCCGACTCGATCGCGTGCTGCACCGCCCTCACCATGGTGATCTGTCCGGGGCGTTCGACCCCGCCCACCGCCTCGACGGCGGTGCTCAGCAGGTCCTCAACCGGGGGGATGTCCACCTTTGAGGAGACGTCTTCGGGAGCGGTGATGGAGTCGGTCGGCACGACAGCCAACCGTACCGGCTCGCTCCGACAAGCGTGGCGGCTCCGGCGGGAGCGGTGCGTCCCCGCCTTCCTCGGTCCTGTCGTGATCCACCGGCTGACTCCGGCACGTGTCACAGGTCCTGCTCCCGGTTCGGAAAGACGACCCGCCGGACCCTTCCGGGTGCTTTCACGTTCGGTCATCGGAATCGCCGGATGGAGGCCCCGTCGTTCACGGCGGGGAGGAAACGCGGAAAACGATGCCGTCCGGTGGCGGTGAGTGACAGACTCGGTACGTGCTGGTGATGGAAATGCTCAAGCTCGCGCCCTCGCCTGAGCAGGAGCAAGGGCAGGGGCAGGGGCAGCGTGCCGACCTGCACTCGTGGGATTTCCCTCGACTGCGGACGTTCGTGACGTGCAAAGCGGTTTCGGCCGGGGTGGCGGTGCGGCCGGTGGATTCGCGTGACACCTCCCGCACCTGCCCGGGGGGCGGCCACATCGACAAACGGAATCGTCCTACCAGGGATGACTTTCGTGGTGTTTCGTGCGGGCTCGCCGGCCCGGTGGATTACTTCGCGGCGACCAATATCGGTCGCCGGGCAGTGCGTCACGCTGCCGGCGACGCGGCCTGAACCGTCGAATCCATCGACGGCGAGAAACTACGGGCTTGGCCCCCGGGGCAGAGAAGCTGACCTGGGCGTATGGCCTTCCCCTTGTGAGGGTCAAGCCTGGGGGGACATCTGGGCCCTGGAGCAGGTTCCCCCGCTCTTGAGCTTACGCTCGGATATAGTCCCCTTTAGGTGTTCTATTGCGTACCCTTTGCTCGTTAGGCGGTGACCGAGAGTGATGGTCGGCGTGACGGTGTCCGCCGCGATTGCACCGCGATTGCACCGCGTAAGGTGCGATTGCCCTGCAAAGTCCCTGCTCGAACTGGATGTTTGGGGCGTTTGAGTACATTATGTCCTCCATGTCGGAAGTTGTCCCGTTGCCGTCGTTCGGCGAGGTGTTCTTTGACGAGCGTGGCCAGGAGCGGGTGCTCCGGGTCACCTGGCACGAAGGCACGCTGGTGCTGAGCCTGTGGCGTGGCGAGATGTGCACCGCGAGTTTCCGCATGCCCATGAACGACGTGGGGCGGCTGGTCGACACCCTTGACGAGGGCTTCGTCCAAGCCGGTGGGCAGTACCCCGACGAGGTGGGCGAGCCCGTTCACACCGAGCAGCAGATCCACAGCGAGTATCCCGGCACCGGTCAGTACGCCAGACCTCGGCCCGAGGACTACGCCCAGCCCCAGCAGTATCCCGACCCGGCCGGTCACGTCCCCGTGCCGGACGAGCCCCGCCAGGCCGCCGCGCTCGGGCCGAACGACGTGCTCGTCGCGCGGGGAGTGGTGCCTCCGCCGGATCGGCCCGACTGGTCTCAGGATCGGATGGTGCCGGGGCACGGCTCCGCCGACGCCGTGCCGCGCGAGAACATGATCGTGAACGACGCCCTGCCCTACGGGCAGCCGCAGTCCTTCGATCCGCTCGGTACGGGCCCGGTGCCCGGCGAGGCCGCCTACCAGATGCCGGACGACCGCTACCCGCCCGCGCAGCAGCCCGCTCCGTACGGCGCCCAGCAGCCGGACCCCTACGGCACGCCCGCGCAGCAGCCCGCCGACCGGTTCGGCGCCCAGCAGCCCGATCCGTACGGCGTGCCGCCCCAGCAGCGGCCCGTCGACCCGTTCGCGTCGCACGCCGACCAGTTCCCCAACCCCGCCCGCCGGCCGGATCCCGACCCCTACGGGCAGGGGCAGCAGAACTCGACGGACCCCTTCGGGTTCGCCGCCCAGCAGCAGGCCGGGGGCCACGGGACCCAGCAACCCGACCCGTACGGCTACCCGGCCCCCGCGCAGCCGGATCCCTACGCGTTCGGCACCGCGCAGCCACACCAGGCCGGTCACCCCGCCGACCTCCGAGACCTGTACGGCTCGCCACCCGCCTACCCGCAGCAGGACGTCGATCCGTCCGACCCGCTGGGCCTGGGAGGCCAGTCCGCACCCGACCAGAGGCTGCCGCGCCCCTACCTCCAGGACCCGCCGCACTCCACGGGCGAGAGACTCCGCCCCGAACAGGGCTACGACGACCGGTACGACCGCCGTCGTGACGAGCACCAGTACGACGACAGGCGCCGCGAGGGTCGGCGCCGCGACGATCGGGAAGAACGCCGGGAGTGGTGACTCTCCAGGGGATGTGAGTTCCCCGGAGGCGGGTTCCGTCGTGTCCCGGGCGCGAGATCCACGCCCGGGGATAGCGTCGTTCTGGCCGCCGGGGTGAAACCCGGCGCTCCGCTGTCCCGGGTGGTTCGCGAGGCGCGCGGAGGTATGGAAGCCGATCGATCCTTACCGGGCGGGGTGGCGTGGACCAGTCGACCGTGGTGCAGACGCTGGCCGTGTCCGTCCTCGGCATCGCGGTGGCCGCGGTCGCCAGGCGCAGGGGGTGGCCGGCGCCGCTGCTGCTGGTGCTCGCGGGCCTGGTGCTGTCGCCCGTCCTCCCCGAGTACAAGCTCGACCCCGACCTGGTCCTGCTGGTCTTCCTGCCCCCGCTGCTCTACTCGGCGGCGGTCGACAGCTCCTACCTGAGGCTCAAGGACTTCCGCAGGCCGATCGGGCTGCTCTCGATCGGCCTGGTGCTGTTCACCACGCTGGTCATCGGGTGGATCACCCACCTGCTCCTGCCCGAGCTGCCGCCGGCCGCCGCGTTCGCGCTGGGCGCGATCGTGGCCCCGCCCGACGCGGTCGCCGCCGTCGCCGTGGCCCGCAGGCTCGGGCTGCCCCGCAAGACGGTCACCATCCTGGTGGGGGAGAGCCTGTTCAACGACGCCACCGCGCTCACCGCCTACCGGGTGGCGGTCGCGGCCGCGCTGGGAGGGGGCATCACCTGGCCGGAGGTCACCGCCGACTTCGCCCGGTCCGCGGTGGGCGGCGTGCTGATGGGCCTCGGGCTCGCCTGGATCCTGGCCCGGGTGCTGATCCGGTTGCGCGACCCGCTCATCGAGAACACCGTCATGCTGCTCGTCCCGTTCGCCGTCTACCTGGCGGCCGAGAGCGTGCACGTCTCCGGTGTGATCGTCGTGGTGATCGTCGGGCTCTACATCGGCCATCGCCTGCCCAGGGCGGGCTTCAGTACCCGGCTGCTGTCCGAGGCGGTCTGGCGGGTCCTCGGGTTCTTCCTGGAGACGATCGTCTTCGCGCTGATCGGCCTGCAGTTCTGGCCGATCATGAGAGGGCTGGAGTGGGCCAACCCGTGGAAGCTCGCCGGGATGGCGCTGGTCGTCTTCGCCGCCGTGGTGGTCACCAGGGCGCTCTGGGTCGTGCCCAGCCTCTACCTGCCCCGGATGCTGTCCGCGAAGATCCGCGAGAGCGAGCCCCACGCGCCGTCCTGGAAGCAGGTGACCATCGTGAGCTGGGCGGGCATGCGCGGAGTGGTCTCCCTCGCCGCGGCCTTCGCCATTCCGCAGACCCTGCGGGGCCGCGACCTGCTGCTCTTTCTCACCTTCTCGGTGGTGATCGGCACCCTCCTGCTCCAGGGCCTGACGTTCCCGGCGCTGATCCGCAGGTTGAAGATCTCCAACGAACGGGAGATCTACACCGACAACCTGGCCGAGGCGGCCGCCCAGCAGGCGGCCACCTCCGCCTCGCTGGCCCGGCTGGACGAGCTGGTGGGCGAGGGCGTCGACGAGGTCTATCGGGAGGTCGTCGACCAGCTCAGGGCACGTGCCGAGCGCCGTACCCTCGCCGCCTGGGAGCGACTGGGCAGCGGCACGGGACCACAGGGGGAGGAGACGCCCAGCACGGTCTACCGGCGCTTCCGCCGTGAGATGCTGGCGGTCGAGCGCGAGGTTTTCGTACGCCTCCGCGACGAGCGGCGCATCGACGACGAGGTGCTCCGCCGGGTTCTCCACGAGATCGACTTCGAGGAGGCCATTCTGGAGCGCGACTAGCCTCTGTCAGCCGCCCTGGGTGTAGACGGTCTTCCATCGCGAGCACCGCCCGGTCGGCCGTGCGGAGGTGCCCCGGCAGGTCCTCGCCTTGATCTGCAGGACCCCGCCGCCGTTCTTGCGGAACGTTCCCGGGCCGGGAACGCAGTTGTAGTAGGACGCCGTGTGCCACCGTCCGTTCCGAGCGCTCAGGTAACGTATCTGGGCCCACGCGCAGCCCGAGCCACGGGTGTCCTCCAGCGTGCCGTACACGACGAGGCCCGACTGGCCGACGGCGACCTTGCCCCAGGCCGCGGCGAGCCCGTCGGTGGAGTGCAGGGGGCCCCATTTCCAGACCGTGGGGGCGGCGGTGGAGGCCAGCGCCGGGGCCGAACCGCCGAGAGCGAGCGTCGCGGCGGTGGTCAGGCCCAGCAGGACACGAAGACCGGTACGCATGGAGGGGTTCCAAACTCTTGAGCATCGTTACATGTCAAGAGATAGGCCCTCGCGCTTGGAAAAGACTTGCGGCTGACATCCCCGCGGGGTGGAGGAACCCCGCTGCCGCCGGTCAGCCGATGATTTTGTCCACGTAGCACCACCGCCAGTCCTCGCCCGGTTCGAACGAGGCGATGACCGGATGGCCGATCACCGTCGCGTGGGCGGTGGCGTGCTTGTTGGGAGAGGAGTCACAGCAGCCGATGTGCCCGCAGGACAGGCACTTTCGCAGGTGAACCCAGCGATCTCCGGTCGCGAGGCACTCCTCGCACCCCTGCGGTGTGCGTGGCGCCGGGTCCTGGGCCTGCGCGAGATGTTGACAGATCTGCATGGTCTCCCCTTCGTCGGAACACTGATGATCGTACGGCCGGAGCCGCGGTGCGGTCCCCAACGCCTCGCGGTCCGGGTAACGAGCCGGTACGACAGGCGCCTGTCGCACCGGCTCGTTGGGTAGGGTCTGGGCATGCGACCCCTTCCGCGACGAATCCCCGCCCTCGCCGCCTCAGCGCTCGCCGCCGCCCTGATCACCACCGGTTGCTCAGAGATCCAGGAGGTGAGCCAGGGTATCGACAAGGCACAGCAGTGCGTGCAGGCCGCGGGCATCGTCACCGAGACCGTCTCGAAGGTCTCCGGCCTGCTCAACGACCCCGCCGCGATGGAGCAGGCGCTGAAGGACGGGGGCACCAAGCTGGGCGACCTGGCCGACAAGGCGGCCAACACCTCGCTGAAGGAGGCGGCCGACAGCGTCTCCAACACCCTGGAGGGCTTCAACGTCCCCGATGCCAACAGCGCCATCGACACCGCGCAGAAGGTGGCGACCGACTCGGTGCGGTGGGTCGAGCAACTGACCGGCGCCTGCGGATAGCCCTCACCTGCGGAGGCTCCGTCAACCCGGGTTCTCGATGGGGAATGTGGCTGAAATAGCGTCGTTCTCATGAAGCCTCCGGAGCGTGAACCGGACCCCCGGTTCACCCTTGCCAACGAACGCACCTACCTGACCTGGCTGAGCACATCGCTCGCGCTGAGCGCGGGCGGTGTGGCCATGGCCGCGGTCTCCGCCGATGTCTTCGTCCCCTGGATGCGGACCCTGCTCGCGGTGGTCCTGGTGTCGTTGTCGGCTCTGGCGGCCGCGATGGCCTACCCCCGCTGGCGTCGTGTCCAGCACGCCTTGCGCAACTCCGCCCCGCTGCCGCCTCCCGCCCTCGCGCCCCTGTTCGGGTACGGCGTGGCGACGGTCGCGGTGCTCGCCCTGATCCTCATTCTGCTGTCGCGATGAACAGCCCCTGGGACGAGGGCCTGCAGAGCGAGCGGACCCAGCTCGCCTGGATACGTACCAGCGCCATGCTGGCCGTCACCGCCCTGGCCGGTGCGGGCATCGCCCTGCGCGCCGGCACGCCCCTGATAGCGATCATCCCCTTCGTTCCGGCCCTGCTCTGCGCCGGCCTCCTGCTGACCCACACGGGCATCCGGTTCCGCCGCGTCCAGGAGGCGCTCCACCAGAGCCGTCCCCTCGACAACCGGGCCGACGCCCTCATCGCCTGGCTCGGTACCCTTGCCACCGCGGCCGGAGCCATCGCCTTCGTGCTGGCGAGGTTCGGAGAATAGGGACCTCGCGGCGTGTCACGATTGGATGATCCGTCCGGCCGCCCGGCGCCGATCTCGGTGTACCTCGTCGCGAGCTGCGGGCCGTCCGCGCCGACCGGCTCCTCGGCCTGCCGCCGGGGCCCGTGCACGACCGGATCGAGGCGGAGACGAATCATCGCGCCGGGTGGCCGTACGAGATCCTGACCACCCGTGACCGGCGGACCCTGCTGCCCGGCCGGGGCGTCCCCGGCCCGCCGTGCGGCCGTGAAACGGCCCGGCCGGCACCGGAGGCGCCCCGTGAGCCGGATCGGGCTCGGTGTCGAGGGCGGGTCCGGGCCGGGCCGGACCAGGGCCGGATCATGGCCGGATCAGGTCCGGTGGGGGCCGGTCAGGGGCGGGGGTCGCCGCCGAGGGCGACGGTCTCGGCGACCTCCGCGTGGCGCTCGGCCTCCTCGGCGGCGAACCGCTCGGTGTCGAGCTTCTCGGCGATGTCCTCGTCCTGCCGCATCAGCGCATCCAGGCTCTGGCCCGCCATGTCCAGCACGCCCATGTCGGCGTAGGCCTGCTGCAGGCGGGGGCTCCACAGCCCGATGTCCTTGACGCAGGGAACGATGCGGCTGAAGAGCAGCGAGCGGAACAGCTTGAGATATTGGGATTTGTCAACGGATTCCATGGCATCGGCGACCTCGGCCTTGTTCAGGCCCAGGTTCTCCCAGGTCTCCTGGCCGCGCAGCCGGTCGCGCATCAGGTAACAGCCCTCGATGACGAAGTCCTCGCGCTCGCGCAGCTCCGACTCGCTGAGCTGGCGGTAGTAGTCGCGCAGCGCCATCCGGCCGAAGGCCACGTGCCTGGCCTCGTCCTGCATCACGTAGGCGAGGATCTGCTTGGGCAGCGGTTTGGTGGTGATGTCGCGCATCACGCCGAAGGCAGCCAGGGCGAGGCCCTCGATGAGCACCTGCATACCGAGGTAGGGCATGTCCCAGCGGGAGTCGCTCAGCGTGCTGTCGAGCAGCGACTTCAGGTGCGGGTTGATGGGGTAGGCCAGCCCCACCTTCTCCTGGAGGAAGCGGGCGTAGGTCTCGGCGTGGCGGGCCTCGTCCATGGTCTGGGTGGCGGCGTAGAACTTGGAGTCGAGGTCGGGGACCGACTCCACGATCCTGGCCGAGCAGATCATCGCGCCCTGTTCCCCGTGCAGGAACTGGGAGAACTGCCAGGAGGCGCCGTGCAGGCGCACCTCCTTGCGCTGCTTTTCGTCCATCCGCTCCCAGAGCGGGGTGCCGTGGATCGCGATGGTCTCGTCGGGGATGCCGAGCACGTTGTACGGGTCGACCTCCAGGTCCCAGTCGATGCGTTTGACCGAGTCCCACTGCTTGTCCTTGCCCTTCTGGTAAAGGGCGAGCATGCGGTCCCTGCCGTTGTCGTACTCCCAGGTGAAGCGGGCGGCTCCGGCCGCCTCGACGTCCCACGTGGAAAGCTCGGCGGGGATGGTGTAGAGATCGTGTGTCGACATGCGGCCTCCAGAGACGTACACCGTACGTACGCAACGAGCGTGCCACGTACACTGTACGTACGTCAATGGAACCAATGAGGGGACAATGGTCATATGCCTGCCGAGCCACTGTCCCGAGCGCGCATCGTCGCCACAGCGATCGACCTGATCGAGCGGGAGGGCGCCGACGCGGTGTCCATGCGCGCGATCGCCGCCGAACTGGGTGTGGGCGTGATGTCGCTCTACAACCATGTGCCGAACAAGGAGGCGCTGCTGGACGCGGTGGCCGAGACCGTGCTGTCGCAGATCGAGTTCACCGACGACCCGGACGCCGAATGGACCGACCGGGTGCGCATGCAGGCGCTCGCCTTCCGGCAGATCGCGCATCACTACCCGCGGTGCACGATGGTGGTGGTCAGCCGCCAGCTCCGTTCCACCGCCGGGCTGCTCCCGGTGGAGCGGGCGCTGGCCACGCTGCGCGGCGCGGGCTTCGGGGGCGACGAGGCGGTGCGCGCCCTGCGGGTGTTCATCGCCTACATCGTGGGTTCGCTGCTGAGGGAGGTCGGGGTGACCCCGACGTTCGCCCCGGTGCACCGATCCGACGTCCGCGTCAGCGAGGTCGACCCCCTGCTGTTCCCGCAGGTCGGTGAGCTGGCTCCGGCACTCCACGAGTGCGACCACGAGGCGGAGTTCGCCTTCGGCCTCGAACTGCTCATCCAGGCGTTGGCCCTGCAGCTCAAGAGGTGACGCCCGGGACCTCGCGGCCCCGGGCGCCGGAGAGTGTTCCCTTCCCCTGGACACTCTCCATGCGGGTCAGTACCAGTTGCTCGACCGGAAGTGACCCCACGCGCCGCACGGTGACCCGTAGCGGCTCTTGATGTAGCTCAGACCCCAGTGGATCTGCGTGATCGGGTTGTACCGCCAGTCCCCGCCGCTGCCGCCCATTTTCGAGCCGGGCAGTGCCTGCGGGATGCCGTACGCCCCCGAGGAGTGGTTGTAGGCGCGGTGGTTCCAGTTGCTCTCCCTGGTCCAGAGGCTGTCCAGGCAGCGGAACTGGCTGTGCGGCCACGCGCGGCGGGAGACGAGACGATAGGCGATCGTCTTGTTCCTGCTCTTGGCGGTCCTCGCGACCGCCTTCACTCTTGGCTTCACCTGGGTGACCCAGGTGAGGCGATGAACGGTTCTCGCCGTCCCTTTCCTGGACGACTCGGCCGTGCTGTCGGCCTGTCCCGACGTCGAGGACCCGACCATCGCCGAGGCGGCGAGAACGGTCACGACTGTGTTGCGCAGAACGCGGTAGCTGTTCACATGGATCCTTGTCCTTGGGCCGCGTGCGGAAGCCGCAGGAGGGCACGTAGGTGCCTCTCGTACGGTCGGCGATCCGGCGCCCGTGGCTCGGGCGGGGAACGTCCGCGCGGTCTCGCCGGCCTGTTTCCGGCATGAGACGCCGCGGCGGTATCTCTAGGCGGCTTTCTAGTACGCGAGAGAGTGTCGGACGACGGATGGGACACGCGAAGGGAAGGTGTTTGCCCGATCTTCTTGATCTACGGGAGATTCGGCGAGGGTCCGGTTACGACCGGCGAATCGCCCATGCGTGGAGACGGTGTGAAAATCACCCCGTCATGGGGTTTCAGATCACCGCTTCGGGATCAGTAGATCAGTACCAGCCCCGCGAGCCGAAGTGCGCCCACGCCCGGCACGGTGATCCGTAGCGCTGCTTGATGTATCCGAGTCCCCATCTGATCTGTGTCCTGGGGTTGGTGCGCCAGTCGCGGCCGGCGCCGGCCATCTTGCCCGCGGGCAGTGCCTGCGGGATTCCGTAAGCCCCCGAGTAGCGGTTGCGGGCGCGGTGGTTCCAGTTGCTCTCCCTGGTCCAGAGTCTGCTGAGGCAGTTGAACTGGGCTCTGCTCCAGCCGTGCGCGGTCACCATCGGCCTGGCGACGGCCTGGTTGCCCGTTCTCGCCGAGGACGCCTGGGCGACCGTGGTGGTGGTGCCGAGGGTGAGCGCCGAGGCGATCATCAGCACACCGGTACGGCGTAGCGTCGACATGGGACTCCCTTGTGCCTTGGGGTTGAGGGACGGCCGCCACGATGCCCGGCGATCCGCGGCCGGGCCAGTCGACACTGTCTGTCAGGAGCCATGTCAAAGATCGGTAAGAGAATGATCAGAGCCTTGGTGAGGGGGGTGTCGTCTCACCTGTGGCCTCTGTCACATTTCACTTTATGGACGACATAACTCTCAAATGTGACAGGGGGATTAGGGTGCGGAGCATGGGAATCCGTGATATCGCCATCCACACTCTTTCCGACGTGCCCACCACCCTGGCCGAGCTGGCCGGGGAGCGGGCGGTCCTTGTCGTCAACGTCGCTTCCAAATGTGGCCTGACCCCCCAGTACGCCGCTCTCGTCGACCTCCAGCGGACCTACGGCGACCGGGGCTTCACGGTCGTGGGGGTGCCCTGTAACCAGTTCTACGGACAGGAGCCGGGCACCGCGGAGGAGATCCAGGAGTTCTGCTCCACCACCTACGGCGTCGACTTCCCGCTCCTCGCCAAGAGCGAGGTCAACGGCGAGGGCCGGCACCCGCTCTACGACCTGCTCACCCAGACCCCCGACGGCGAGGGCAAGGCCGGCGACGTCGAGTGGAACTTCGAGAAGTTCCTCGTCTCGAAGGACGGGGAGGTGCTCGCCAGGTTCCGGCCGCGCGTCCTGCCCGACGACCCCGCGGTCATCGAGGCGATCGAGAGGTCCCTCTAGCCGCGCAGCTGCCCCTGACGATCAGCTCGGTGGGCAGCAGCACTCCGCGCGGCCGCCTGGTGCCGCCGCGCAGCACCAGTTCGGCGGCGCGGTAGCCGATGTCCTGGGCCGGCTGGGCGATCACCGTCAGCGGCGGTGAGCACAGCTCCGCCCAGGGCACGTCGTCGAACATGATCAGAGACAGGTCCCTGGGGATGCGCAGGTCCAGCTCCCTGGCCGCCAGCACCGCCGCCTCGCCCAGCAGGTTTCCCCCCGCCAGCACCGCGGTCAGGTCGGGCCGGTGCTGGAAGAGCCCGGCCGCGGCGGCGTACGCGGAGTCGCGGCTGCCACGGGCGACGACGACCAACTCCTCGTCGACAAGGGGTCCGAGCGCCTGCCGGAAGAAGGACAGGCGCTGTTCCTGTCCGGGGCCGCCCAGGTAGGCGATACGGCGGTGCCCCAGCCCCTTCAGGTAGTCGACCGCGGTCCTGATCCCCGCGCGGTCGTCGGCCAGCACCGCGGGGATGTCGTCGTGCCCGGGGGAGAGCCGGTGCGCGAACACGGTGGTCAGCCCGGCCCGCAGGGTCGGCGCCCAGCCGTCGCCGTCACCGGAGGGGACCGCGATCACCCGGTCCACGCCCTGTTCGAGCAGCGTGCCGATCAGCTCGGCCTCACGCTCGGGATCGTCGCCGGTGGCGCCCAGGATCACCGGCTCTCCCGCCGAGCGCGCGCAGGTGAGCACGCCGTCGGCCAGACGGCCGTAGAAGGTGTCGGTGATGTCGGGCAGCAGCAGCCCGATCCCGCCCGAGCGCCGCTGGCGCAGGTTGCGCCCGAGCGCGCTGGGCCGGTAGTCGAGCTGGGCCGCGACGTTCAGCACCCGTTCCCTGGTCTCGGGACTCGCCGATCCACCGGACAGAACCCGGGACACCGTGGCGACCCCCACCCCGGCCGCCTCGGCGACATCCTTGATCGTCGTACGACGCATGTTCATGGAAACGATTCCATCATGCTTTCCGTGTTCGATCCAGCGCGAAGCGATAACGACTGCCCTGTTGACAGGGCAGAACCGGTCATCCCCTTGACAGGGATATCCGTTTCCGGTGAGATGCATGAAAACGTATCCAATATCGGGTGAACACGGGGTTGCCCGAGGCGCTAAGGACTTCCATGGCATCCATCGTTCTCAGCAAAGTCGACAAGATCTACGCGGGCGGCGTCAAAGCCGTGAACGGCCTCGACCTTGAGATCAAGGACGGGGAGTTCATGGTGCTGGTCGGGCCGTCCGGCTGCGGCAAGTCCACCGCCCTGCGCATGATCGCCGGGCTTGAGGACATCAGCGGAGGCGAGATCGCCATCGGCGACCGGGTGGTCAACCACCTGCCTCCGAAGGACCGCGACATCGCCATGGTCTTCCAGAACTACGCGCTCTACCCGCACATGACCGTCGAGGAGAACCTCGCCTTCGGTCTGAAGCTCCGCAAGATGCCCAAGGCGGAGATCGCCAAGCGCGTCAACGAGGCCGCCAAGATGCTCGGCCTCGACCAGTACCTCAAGCGCAAGCCCGCCGCCCTCTCCGGTGGCCAGCGCCAGCGTGTCGCCATGGGCCGCGCCATCGTGCGTGAGCCGCAGGCCTTCCTCATGGACGAGCCGCTCTCCAACCTGGACGCCAAGCTCCGCGTCTCCATGCGGGCCTCCCTCAACACCCTGCACGAGCGCCTGGGCGTGACGACCGTCTACGTCACCCACGACCAGGTCGAGGCCATGACCCTCGGCGACCGCGTCTGCGTGCTCCGCGACGGCCTGCTCCAGCAGGTCGACACCCCGCAGAACCTCTTCGACAAGCCGGTCAACCTGTTCGTCGCCGGCTTCATGGGCTCCCCGTCGATGAACTTCGTCAACGCCGAGCTGGTGCGCGGCGACGGCGGCGCAGCCGTCGCCTTCGCGGGCTTCAATCTGCCGGTGCCGAACGAGACCTTCACCGAGAAGCGCGGCCTCGACCAGTACTTCGGCAAGAAGATCATCCTGGGCATCCGCCCCTCCGACTTCGAGGACTCGGTCGCCGCCAACGGCGCCTCGGGCGGCTGGACCCGCCTGCAGGTCCGCGCCGAGGTCACCGAGGAGCTGGGCTCCGAGATCAACGTGCTCTTCCTGATCGACGCCCCGCCCGTCCAGCACCAGGACACCGTGGCCGCCGCCGACGCCGACGGCGACGAGGAGGCGACGCTGCCGCTGGTGGGCGACAAGTCGCTGTGGACCGCCCGGGTCAACTCCCGCAGCCACGTCCGTCCCGGCCAGAGCGTCGAGCTGGTCGTCGACACGCACAACCTGCACTTCTTCGACCCGGTCTCGGGTCTGGCGATCGGCCACGAGGCCAACGCCCGCGTCTGATCGGCCCGGCGGGCCCGGGGCCCGCCCTCGACCACCCTCGCAGGCCGGAAAGGGCCCGCGCCACGACCCCCTCCCGTGGCGCGGGCCCTTTCTGTCGGCGATGTCAGGCCGGTGTCGTCAGGTCAGTGGTGTCAGGTCAGCGGCGGCCGAAACGGCGGGAGACCAGGGCGATCACGTTGGCCGGAAGCAACCTGCTGACCCCGACGATGGCCTTGTAACGAAGGTCGGGGACGCTCACCAGCACACCGCGGGCCAGATCGCGCATGGCCTCGCGGGCGACGTTGTCCGCCGACAGCCACAGGAAGCCGGGGATGCTCGACTTGTCTATCGAGGCGCGCTCGTGGAACTCGGTGTGCACGAAACCCGGGCACAGGGCCATGACCCGCACGCGGCTGCCGGTCAGCTCCACGGCCATGGACTCGCTGAAGTTGACCACCCACGCCTTGGAGGCGCTGTAGGAGCCCCCGGGCAAGAACGCCGCCACCGACGCCACATTGATCACCGCGCCTCGGTCCCGCTCCCTCATACCCGGCAGCGCGGCCAGCGTCAGCCGCAGCACCGCCTCGCAGTGCAGCTTGAGCATCCGCACCTCCTCCTCCACGGGGACGTCGAGAAAGTGGCCCCGATGGCCGAAGCCCGCGTTGTTGACCAGCAGGTCGACCCCCTCGCGGAGCCGTCGTTCCACCGCCTCCAGGCCCTCCTCGGTCGCCAGGTCGGCGGTGAGCACCTCGCTGCTCACCCCGTAGCGCAGGCGTAGCTCCTCGGCGACCGAGGTGAGGCGTTTCTCGTCGCGGGCGACCAGGACGAGTGAGAATCCGTCGGCGGCCAGACGGCGGGCGAAGGCGGCGCCGATGCCGGCCGTCGCCCCGGTGATCAATGCGGTTGGCATACCCGCAGTCTAGGGACGACACGGTGGGGGAGGGGCGGGCGAACGCCCCGGGGCTTCCGGCCGGTGGCCGTGTCGACCCGTGATCGTCAAAGGGCGGAGAACAGTTGGCGATCTTTCGGTAAGTGTCACGAGGCGGCGAGCCCGTTCCCGACGAGGTTGCATATAACGGGTCCCAGGGACATGTCGCCCGCACTCCGGGTGTCGTTTCCGCAGCTTGAAATGCCGCCACCGGGGAGCTTGAAATGGCTGGAAAGTGTTTGGGATCCACCGTCTTGACGGTGGCCGCCGGGGCCGTACTGGCCTTCGGAATATCAACGGCGGCCTTCGCCGCGACTTCGACCACCGTGACCGGTCTGTCCGCGCCAGCGGTCCAGCCGGTGCCGTACCCACCGCGTCCCGCGGAGCAGGTCAACGCGATCGCCCAGGACCAGGTCAACACGATCGACCAGAACCAGAAGCAGGGAAACCACATCCGCCTGGAGAACCGCAGGAGGCATCACCATCGTAACTGTGCGGAGGGCTGCCGTAACTGCGGGGGGAACTGCCGCGGTGGCGGCTGTGGGAGAAGTGGGAGAAGCTGCAGGCCGCGCGCGGTAGCGGGGAAGCAGTTGCCGTTCACGGGAGCACCCATGGGGTCGATGGCCGCGCTCGGCGGTGGCCTGCTGGCCGTGGGAGCGACCGGCACGCTGATCTCGGTACGGCGCCGTCGATCTGCCAGTGCCGAGTAGGCGACGACGCCGGATAGTCGTGGTGGGCCTGCTGGTCCCCGCAGCCCTGGGGCTGGCGGGGGGCTGGTCGGTCCACCTCGGCATGCGCGTGCGCGATCACCTGGAGGCCGCCAGGGGCGCGCTGGTCCAGTTGCGCGCGGTGGTGGGCGCGGGCGATCCGCGCCCGCTGACCGAGGCGCTGGCAGAGGCCCGGCGGCACGCGGTCGAGGCCCGGCGGCTCACCGAGGGCCCGGACTGGTGGGTGATCGCGCACACCCCGATCGCGGGGAACGCCGCGACCACCGTGCGCGGTCTCGCCGGGGCCGCCGCCGAGCTGACCGATGTGCTCGCCGGCGTGCGGGAGGCAGCCGACCCGCTCCTGACGATCAGGACGCGCTCCCCGGGCGACCTGCGGCATCAACTGGTCGCGCTCGACGCCGCGGCGCCGGCCCTGGACGACGGCGTCACCCGTCTCGGGCGGGTGCTCGCCCACCTGGCGGCCGCCCCGGACAGCACCGGCCTGGGCAGGCTGGACGAGGCGCGTGACACGGCGCTGGGCGAGATCGGCCGGCTGCGTGGCCTGCTCCGTGACGCGGCGGACGCGGCAGCCCTGCTACCCCCGATGCTCGGCCGCGACGGCCCCCGCCGCTACTTCCTGGCGTTCCAGACCAACGCCGAGGCGCGAGGCACCGGGGGGCTGGTCGGGGCCTTCGGCATCCTGAGAGCCGACCACGGCAGGGTCTCCGTCGAGCGCCTCTCCGCCAACACCGGCCTGGCCACGAGTCCGGTCCCCGTCGCCGACCACGGCCAGGACTTCCTCGGGCGCTACGGAACGAGCGCGACCAAGATGCTCTCCGTCTCCAACCTCTCCCCGCACTTCCCGTACGCCGCGGCCACCTGGACGGGGCTGTGGGAACGGCAGGCCCGCGGGCGGCTGGACGGCGCCATCGCCACCGACCCGGTGGGTCTCGCCCACCTGCTGAGGGTGATCGGGCCGGTCCCGCTCCCCGGCGGGAGCGAGGTCACCGCCGAGAACGTCGTCGACCTCACCGAGCGGGAGGCCTACGCCCGTTATCCCGACCCCGTGGCACGCAAGCGGTTCCTCATCGAGATCGCCGGTGCCGTCAGCGAGGCGCTGCCCAGGTCCCTCGCCGACCCCACCAGGCTGCTGCCCGCGCTGTCCGACATGGTGAGCGAGCGGCGGATCCAGATCTGGAGCCGCCACGAGGCCGAGCAGCGGCGGCTGGCGCGTACCCCGGTCGGCGGTGTGCTGCCGTCGAGCCCGGGCCCGTTCGCGGGACTGGTGGTCAACAACTCCGCCGGAGGCAAGCTCGACTACTACCTGGAGCGCTCCCTCGACTACGAGCTGGGTCCCTGCCGGGGCGGGCTGCGCTCCTCGACGGTGCGGATCCGGCTCACCAACGACGTCCCGAGACGGACGCTGCCCTCCTACGTCACCGACAGGCTCGACGCCCCGCAAAGCGGCCACCTCCCCGGTTCCAACCTGCTGTGGGTGTCGCTGTACGGCGGACTCGGCGCGAGGATGACCGCGGTCCGTCTCGACGGCGAGCGGGTGACGGTCATCAGGGAGGCCGAACGCTCCCACCCCGTCTACTCGGCTCTCCTGGAGTTCGCCCCGGGACAGTCCAGGAGGCTGGAGTTCGACTTCACCGAACTCGCCTCCGACGAGCCGCCGCTGGTTCCGGTGCAGCCGCTGGTCCGTCCCCAGCGGACTCGCGTCACCCAGGACCCGCGGGGTTGCGCCTTCTGACGCCGAACTCCCCGGCGGGACGGCGGGTGGACCCGTCCGGCACCTGTCCTCGCGCGGTGTCGGCGCTCCGTATCGGCAGAAAAGAGCAAAGAGGCGCGTGCCACGGGCGGTGGCGTACCGCGGGCGATCTACCCTCGCGCCATGAGGGCTTCACCGGGAACCGATGGGATCGCACAGCACCCCGTGACCGTAGAAGGCGCCGGAGCACCGGGCGGTGGCGAGGGCGTCCCGGCCGGGCACGAGAGCTGCGGGCAGCGCTGCTGGCGGGAGACAGGGGAGGCGCGGGTGCCGCGGGACGGTGCCCGCTTCCGCATCCTCTTCGTGTGCACCGGCAACGTCTGCCGCTCCCCGATGGCCGAGCGGCTGACCCGCTCCGCCATCGGGCCGTGCCCTGCGGTCCAGGTGATCAGCGCGGGCACCCACGCCGAACCGGGGCGGGAGATGACCGAGCACGCCCGGCGGGTCCTGGTACGGTTCGGCGGCGATCCGGCCGGCTTCGGCTCCCGCCCGCTCGTCCCCGAGCTGGTGGCCGCCGCGGACCTCGTGCTGACGGCCACCCGCGGGCACCGCGCGGAATCGGTGGCCATGCACCTCGCGGCGGCCACCCGGACCTTCACCATCACCGAGTTCGGCACGCTGGCGCGGGCCGTGTCGCCCGAGGAGATCGTCCGGCACCGGGAGCCCGCCCGGCGGGCCCGCGCACTGGTCGACGAGACGCGGGCGCTGCGCGGGCTGGTCCGGGTCGACCGGTTCGACATCGCAGACCCGTACGGGCGATCCCGGCTGGTCTATCAGATGGTGGGACGGCGCATCGCGAGATCGCTCGCCGTCCCGCTCCGGTTGCTCACACACTGACCGGTTTCTTGGCCGGTTTCTTGGCCTCAGCCTCGTAGCCGTACCCGTAGTTGTAGCCGTAGTACGTGCCGCTACCGGCTGGGACGAAGTTCAGGACGGTCCCTACCACGCGGGCGTTGATCGACGACAGCAGTTCCGAGGCGCGGGCCATCTGTTCCTGGCGGGTCTTGCCGTACCGGGCGACGAGCAACGCGCCGTCGCAGAGCGCGGCGATCGCCGCCGCGTCGGTGATGGGCAGCAGCGGTGGCGCGTCGATGATCACCATGTCGTACGCCGCGGTGAGCTGGGCGAGCACCTCACGCATCCCGCCCGAGCCGAGCAACTCGCTCGGGTTGGGTGGGATCTGGCCGCTCGGCAGGACGGACAGGCTGGCCTCGCCCCAGACCTGGATGACCTCGTCCAGGCGTGCCCTGTCGATCAGCACGTCCGTCAGGCCGGTCGTCCCCTCGATGCCGAGGTAGCGGGGAATGCTGGGACGGCGCAGGTCGCCGTCCACCAGGACGACCCGCCAGCCGGCCTGGGCCAGCGTGATCGCCAGGTTGGCGGAGGTCGAGGACTTCCCCTCGCCCGGCAGGCAGCTGGTGACCACGAGCGACTTCGGCTGCCGGTCGACGCCGATGAACTGCAGGTTGGTCCGGAGCGCGCGGAACGCCTCGGACCTGGACGACCGGCCGCGGTTGCGTAGGATCAGGGGGTAGTGCCGCGCGTCCCGCTCGTAGCCGATGACCCCGAGGGTCGAGCTGCCCGACGCCTCCTGCAGCGCCTGGGAGGACTTGATGGTCGTGTCCAGCCGGTCACGGAGGATGATCGCGGTCATGCTGGCGAGCAGCGCGGTCAGCACGGCGATCGCCAGGTTGGCCAATGGTCTGGGACTGACGGGTTCCTCTGGGACCTCCGCCTTGTCCACTATCGTGATCTTGACGGTGGGGCGGCTGTGCGGGGTGGGCCGCTCGATCTGGTCGATCAGCTCCGCGAACCGGGTTCCCAGGGCGTTGGCCAGCTGGGAGGCCCGTGCGGGGTCGGTGTCGGTGACCGTGGCGCGCAGGAACACGGTGCCGGGAACGGCCGCGACGGTGATGTTGTTCTGGAGGCGCCCGATGTCCTCGCCCTCGACGATCTGGCCGACCACCCGGCGGCTGGACAGCAGGCTGGCGTAGGACTGCACCCGCTGGGCCGACAGCATGCCCGCCTGGTAGGCGGTGGAGAGACTGCCCTCCCTGTCGTAACCCGACACCAGCATGGAGATCGTCGCGACGTATTTCGGGGGCGTGTTCGCCGTGACGGTGAGCGCCGCGCCTACTGCCAGGATCACCGAGAGGAGGAGCAGCAGCCAGTTCCTGCGCGCCAGCCGTACGTAGTAGAGCAGATCCATGGGGTCAACGCCGCCTTTCGCGGATTTTCTGAGGGGTCTTGGGGCGCTGGACCGGCGAGTCGACGCTCACACCGCGCAGCAGACCGATGAGAACGACGGCGATCACACTCGCGACGACCAACGCGATGAGCGGTGACAGCCAGTCCAGGGCCATCGCCAGGCAGAGGGCACCGGTGACCGCTGTGATCGCGCCCAGCATCGCGGCGACCGCACGGGTTCCCAGGCCCGTGTGGCGTAGCCGGTGTGACACGTGGTCGGTGCCGCCCTGCAACGGTGAGCGGTTCGTCAGTATGCGGGAGAGGAAGACCACGCAGGTGTCGACGGTCGCGACGAAGGTCGGCAGGAGCAATCCGGCGATCGTCGCGTCCGGCGGCCGTCCCGTGACCAGGACGGTCGCCGAACAGGCCAGCGTGAATCCGAGGAACAGCGATCCGGAGTCGCCCATGAACATTCTCGCGGGTGCCCAGTTGTGCGGCAGGAAGCCCAGACACGCGCAGGTGAGCGCG
The DNA here is from genome assembly GCF_040298085.1 of Streptosporangium sp. NPDC001681. Lineage (NCBI taxonomy): Bacteria > Bacillati > Actinomycetota > Actinomycetes > Streptosporangiales > Streptosporangiaceae > Streptosporangium > Streptosporangium sp. NPDC001681. Next base: position 90,394 of record NZ_JBEOZN010000006.1, read on the forward strand.
GCCAGCAGCACCGCGAGCGCGATATGGCCCTGGACCAGGGCCGTGGCCGCGAGGAGACCGGCGGTCACGGCGGCGACGGTTCCCAGCGCGCCGTCCATGTTGTCCAGCAGGTTGAAGGAGTTCGTCATCACGACGACCCACACCACGGTGAGGGCGCCATCCAGCCAGGTACCGGTCAGAGGTACCTGGACGCCGGAGAGCACCACCCCGATCGCCACCACGGTCTCCACGGCCAACCTGGTGGCCGCGGGTAGGGGGGCGATGTCGTCGATCAGGCCGAGGACGCACACCGCGGTGGCGGCGAGAAGGATCGCGGTGATCTGCAGGTCGGCGAGGCCGAGCGCGATCACGGTGGGCGCGACCGTGCCCACCGCGATCGCAATGCCGCCGAGGTAGGGAGTCGGGCGGGTGTGGGCCCTGTGCCCGCCGGGGCGGTCGACGAGATCCCACCGCAGCGCCAGGCGCCTCAGCGGCACGGCGGCCGTCACGCTGAGCAGGCAGGCTGTTCCCGCGGTGAGGGCGATCGTCCCGCTCACCGGGGGAGCACCGCCGGATCGCCGGAGGATTCTCTGATGATCTCAGTGAGGATGTCGTCGAGAGAGCGCTGCGGAACCCAGCCGGTGAGCGCGCGGAGCTTCGTGGTGTCCGGAACCCTGCGGGTCATGTCCTCGAATCCCCGCTCGTAGGCCTCGGAGTAGGGGACGAGGTCGACCCCGGAGGTGGATCCGGTGAGCTCGATGATGAGTTTCGCCAGTTCCATGATGCTCACCTCGTTGGTGGAGCCGATGTTGAACGTCTCACCGATGGCCGCGTCCTCGTCGAGCAGTCGGAGCAGTGCGTCGACGACGTCCGCGACGTGCGCGAAGCAGCGGGTTTGGGTCCCGTCGCCGAAGACCGTCAGCGGTGTGGCCGACAGGGCCTGCCGGACGAGGCTCGGGATCACCATGCCGTAAGTCGGACTCTGCCGCGGGCCCACGGTGTTGAACAGCCGGACGATGATAGTCGGCAGGTCGCGTTCCTTGTGGTAGGCGTTGGCGAGGATCTCGTCGACGGCCTTGGCGGTGCTGTAGGCCCAGCGGACCACCGCGGGGCTGCCGAGGATGCGGTCGGAGTTCTCGCGCAGCGCGTCGGAGGAGTTCTTGCCGTAGATCTCGCTCGTACTGGTGATCAAGATCTTCTTCCGGTATCGGTGCGCGGCCTCGATGACGATCTCCGAGCCCCGGATGTTGGTCGTCAGTGACCGCAGCGGTTGCTCGACGATCAGCTTGACGCCGACCGCGGCCGCCATGTGGACGACGACGTCGCACCGGTGCACCAACTCGTCGACCATGAGTTCGTCCAGGACCGAACCGTGTACGAAACGCAGGTCCGGGTGGGGCCGCAGGTTCTCCAGCCGCCCCGTCGAAAGGTTGTCCAGGACGACGACGGAGTCACCACGCGCGAGCAGCGCGTCGGTCAGGTGCGATCCGATGAATCCACTGCCACCCGTTATCAGATAGTTGGTTCTTGGTGCTGTGCTCACGGGTTCTCCTCATCACGTGCTTGGAGAGATCTCTGTTGGCGGGAGGAAGCGGTGGTTCACGCGTACGTGCCAAGCGTTGACTCGATGCCCGGAACCTGGGTTGTCTCGAACCAGTCCACCGTTGCGCGGAGCCCGTCCTCAAGCGGGACGGGACACACATCGGGGAACAGTTCGAGCAGAAGGTGGGGAGAGGCCTGTGACTGCCGGATGTCGCCCGCCCTCGGCGGCAGGTGGGCCGACTCGACCGGGCGGCCGAGGACCTCGGCGAGGACGTCTATCAGCTGCCGGAGGGAGACCGTGGCCCCGAACGCCAGGTTCACCGGCTTCATGCTCGTCACCCGGCGGACGGCCGCGTCGGCGACGATCCGCGTCACCGACTCCACGTAGGTGAAGTCCCGTGCCTGCAGACCGTCGCCGTGCAGCGGCACCGGCTCGCCCCGCAGCGCCGCCGAGACGAACGCCGGGATCACGGCGGCGTAGGCGTGGCCGGCGGTCTGTAGCGGGCCGTAGACGTTGAAGAAGCGGAACGGCAGCACCGGCAGCCCGAAACTGTGCGCGTAGGCCAGGGCGTAGGCCTCGCCTGCGAGCTTGCTGGCCCCGTACGGGCTGAGCGGCCGGGTCGGCAGGTCCTCGTGCTTGCGCGGTTCCGGACGGTCGCCGTACACCGACGAGGAGGAGGCGAGGATCACGTGCGGCCTGTTCGCGCGGCACGCCTCGAGCACGTGGAGGGTGCCCGTAGCGTTGACGGAGTGCGAGGCCAGCGGATCGAGGAGCGAGCGGGGCACCGACGGGCGGGCGGCGAGGTGGACGACGGTGGCGACGTCCGCGACGAGGCCGGCCAGGAGATCCCGGTCCAGGATGCTGCCCATCACGAAGTCCACTCCGACACCGTCGAGGTTGGCGAGCTCTCCGCTGCTCAGGTCGTCCAGCACGGTGATGTTCTTGACTTCGGGCCGAGCCGCGAGCGCACGGCACAGATTCGCGCCGATGAACCCCGCTCCACCGGTCACCAGGACTCTCACTTGTTCGTTCCTCTCATGATTCCTGTGGTAACAAGGCGATCGCGGCGTTCCGCGTACAGTGCTCGATAAAGGGCTTCGGTGTCCGCAACGAGGCGCTCCACGCTGAAGGAGGCATTGGCCCATCGGCGGGCCGCCTCGCCCATCCGGCAGGCGAGCGCGGGGTCGGAGAGCAGCCTCACGGTATGTCGCGCCAGCTCCCCCGCGTCGGCTCCGGCCAGCAGGCCGGTGCGCCCGTCCTGGACGATCTCGGCGACGCTTCCGACTCGCGTGGAGACGGCCGGGGTTCCGGCCATCCCGGCCTCGATGAGGGTGAGGGGCGTGCCCTCGTTGTCGGAGGTCAGCAGGATCACGTCGGCTGCGGCGTATACCGTCTCGACATCTTTTCTCCACCCGAGCATGCGAAAGGAGTCCCCCGCAGGCCGGATGCTCCGCTCCACCTCCTCCTTGAGGTCGCCTCCTCCGCAGACGACGAAGCGGCAGTCGGGCAGGCTCCGCAGGATGGCGTTCGCCGTGGCGACGAACCGGTCCGGCCGTTTCACTGATGTGAGCCGTCCCACGAAGGCCACGACAGGCGCGTCCAGGGGAAGGTTCAGAGCGGCACGAGCCGCCCCGCGCTCGGGGATCCGGTCCAGCCGGACACCGGGTGGTATCACGACATACTGCTCCGACCGGCCGATCCCGGCCGCCAGCAGGTCATCGCGGACCTGCGATCCGACGGTCACCAGCCGATCCGACATGGACGCGAAGAGCCGTTCCGCCTGTACGTACAGGTGGCGTTTGGCCGGTGAGAAGTAGCCGTGCAGGAGATGGCCGTGGAAGACGTGGATCCGGGCCGAACCGACGCCGGCGAGGCGTGACGCCGTACGGCCGAGCGCACCCGCCTTGGCCGTTCGTGTGTGGACGACGTGCGGGCGGAACGCACGTATGGCGCTGATCAGATGGAAGAGGGCCCGATAGTCGTCGGTGGGTCTGAGCGGCCGGCCGAGGCCCGCGACTCGGTGAACCTGCACCGCCGAGTCGCGGAGCCGGAGGTGGTCCTCCTCGCCGCTGTCGACGTGACCGGTGTAGAGATGGTGGTCGAACTCATCCGGGTTCAGCCCTTCAGACAATCCCATTACCTGGGTAGCGGGGCCGCCGACATTCATCCGGGCAATGATTTCCATGACACGAATCCGACTGTCGGGCTTCACACAGGCTCCTTGCTGACAGGCGTGGCTCACGTCGAGAAGCTAACTAGGGATTCGGGCCGTTCCGTCCACGCCGTCACGGCAGTGGTGAAATGTTTTATCGCTCCCTACCAGCGCGTTATCGAGCCGCGTTGCCCGGTGTGACGGCCGTCCGCGTCGCTTCACGGACAGCGGGCTCAACCGACGGGATACGCCGGCGAAAAGAATCGGCAATGGGGGGTAATCACCAGGCCATGGACATCCTCCGGACATGATGACATCCGTCCCTCGGCGCTAGCGTCGCCGACGCAGAGTCGCTCGCTGGTGGGTCAAACCGACCGCCGGCCCCTGTGACGTCGTCCTGACGCGGACCGAAGGTAGCCTTCCGTGGAATATCTCATCGTTGCCGCCGCCGCAGTGGTGCTCGTCTTTCTTGTCCGTGCGAACCTGGGCGCCGCAGTGGCGCGCCGGGTCCTGCCGGTCCTGCTCGCCGCCTTCGTCGTCCGGCTGGTCGTCCATGTCCTGGTGATGCGGAGCGGTGTCATCGACTACGGCGGTGACAATCTGGGTTACGAGGGGAGGGCCGTTGGAATCGTCGAATACTGGAGGCAGGAGGGTTTCCAGTTCGTCACGGCCGATGAGATCGACACCCTCACCTCCGTCGCTGTGCCGTGCCAGGTCTTCGCGATCGTCATCTACCTGTGCGGTGGCCTCGCTCCGCTCGCCTGCACCGCCATCGTCGCGCTCCTCGCCTGTGCGCTGTGCATCGTCATCTACAGACTTGCCCGGCTCGTCGGCGCCGACGAGCGCTCGGCGTTTCTGGTGCTCGTCGTCACGGCGTTCATGCCCGCGTTCCTGTTGCACACCTCGGATACGTACAAGGACGGCTTCAACGCATTTCTCGTGGTGACCAGCATCGGCCTGGGAGTTTCGCTTTCACGACGATTCGACCTGCACAGGCTCCTCATGCTCGTCCCGCTGCTGTGGGCCCTGTGGTACGTGCGGCCGTACATGGTGTTCATGTGCGCGGTGCCGCTGATCCTTGGCATGGTGGGTCTCAAAAGCGTGTTCTCCCCGCGGCGCATGCTCGTCTTCGCGATGCTGCTGGTATCCGCCGTGTTCGTTTTCGGGGGCGTTTACGGGGAAGCCCAGATCGAGGCGGCCCAGGAGCAGCTTGAGAACGGCCAGTCGGCGGCCGTCCGTCGTGCCAACGGGGACGGGAGGTCGGGCGTCGCCTTCGAAGACGGCGGCGACCCGTGGAACGCGCTCGGCTCCAAAGTGCTCTACACGCTCCTGTCCCCGTTCCCCTGGACCGAGGGCGACCTGATATTGCATCTCGGGAAGATAGACGTCCTTATCTGGTATTTCCTTCTTTACAGCGCGGTGCGCGGGTGCCGCCGGCTGTGGCGCCGTGACCGCGCGACACTCCTGATCCTCATGTCGTTCATCATCCCGGGCACGATCTTCTACGCCAGCACCATGGCCAACATCGGCCTGATCTTCCGGCAACGCATACCGATCGTCCTGGTCACGAGTGTGCTCGCCGCAGTGGCGTGGACCAGGAGCTCACGGGACGAGGAGCAGCCCGCGGCCTCTCCTCCATGCGGGCGGCCTGCCGATGACGGTGTCTCGAAGGTGATCTGACAGCGCGACCGGGCCGGGGCGCCGGAGGAAGCGCGGCCGGTGCTTCAACGCCGGAACCATACCTCCGACATGACCAACGTTGGCCGAACCTTTCGCCGGTGCATGCTGATCATCACGGCTGCGTGCCCGCCGTCCGCCGTAGCATCGGTCGCGATACGACAGCCTGCGAATTCGCTTCAGGACGGATGGTTCGATCGCACGGCACCGAGCCGGCTCGAAGAGCCCGCGCACGGTCTCCTCCGTCTGCCGTCCGTTTCCAGGATCCGTCCCTTCCCGAGATGGGAGCCATGTGGTGATGATGCACCGGATCGACGTGAGCGCGGTCCCCGGCCTGGTCCTTGCCGGACGGCGGGCAGGCGACGATCGACCGCGCGGGGGAGCCGTCGTACCGCCTGATGTCTTCGCGACAGTGGTATGAGGTGTGCCGGATGTTGGTCACCGTTCTCACTCCCACGTTCAACCGGGCAGGGTATCTCCCGGAACTCCACGCGAGCCTGTTGCGTCAGGACATGGACCTGGAATGGGTCGTCATCGACGACGGGTCGACCGACGACACCAAAGATGTCATGGAAGAACTGGCCCGAATCAGCCCGTTCCCGGTCCGCTGTCAATGGCAGCCGAACGGTGGGAAGCACTCGGCGTTCAATCACGGGGTCTCGATGGCCCGCGGCGAGCTGATCGCTCAGATCGACTCGGACGACCTGCTCGTTCCCGGCGGGCTGTGCCGCCTCCTGGACCATTGGTCCGATATCGGGGACAGCCGGCGGTACGCCGGGGTCGCCGGCCTCTGCGTGGACGAGCGGGGGCACGTCGTCGGTGAGAGATTCCCGCGCGACATGATCGATGCAAGCTGGCAGGAAGCGGTCTATCGGTATTCCACGGCCGGTGACAAACCGAGGATGTACAGAACCGATGTCCTCCGCGCGCATCCCTTTCCCCTGAGAACGGGGTACGTCGCCGAAAGCGTGGTCTGGCGGGCGATCGGAAGAAATTATCTGACGCGCCACGTCAACGAGCAGGTCGTCGTGTGCCGTATGTCCGCGCAGAATCGCCTGACCCGGCGTCCCTTCGCCGAGATCGCCTCTGGGGCCGTCATGCAGCACGGCATCACCCTCGCGGAGGACATCGCATGGCTGCGCTTCAGGCCGGTTCATTTCGTCAGGGCCGCGGTGAACCTCTCGCGGGCCTGTTTCCATCAGAAGGAACCGGTGTGGCGCCGCTCCCGCGGGTTCGACGCGGTGGCCGCCAGAGCTCTGAGCCTGGGCTCGATACCACTTGGCTGGGTGTTCTACCGAATGGACCTGCTCTCCTCAACGCTCATGAGAAAGTCATCATGAGCGTTGAGGGGAGACTCGGCCCTCCCGGCTGAGGGCCCGTGACGTCCGTGACGGGTGTCTGATCACGGCCACCGCCAGCCTCCAGGCGCCTCCGCAGACCTCCCCTAGAAGGAACGCGGCATCAGGCATCATTGCGGCGCCACCGGGCGATCAGGCCGGAATCCGTCAGCGGTGCCAGTACCGAACGCGCCTCGGACAGGCGAGGCAGGAGATCGCGTAGCGGGAGGTGTGCCGAACGCGTGAACCATGCCACTTCGAGCAAGGCCATGAGGATGTAGGCGACGCTGGACGCGAGGGCGGCGCCCAGCGCGCCCCAGCGAGGAATCAACACCAGGTTGAGCAGGATGTTCATGGTCAGCGCGCCGACGGCGATGACAGTCATGGAGATCGGCCGGGCGAGCCGTACGAGATGCTGCTCGACCAATCGGATCACCGAAAGCGCGATCATTCCGGGGGCCAGTGCCAGCAGCGGTATGACGCTACCGGCGAAAGGCCGGCCGTAGACCAGCGGGATCAGCACGGGGGAGACGGCCGCCAGGATCCCGATGAAGGTTGCGGAGAGAAGCAGGTTGAGCCGGAGGGCGCGGACGGTGATCTGCTCGGCCTGCCGGATGTCGCCATAGGCCTGCCGGGGAAGCATGACCCGGGTGATCGCCTCTGCCGGGATGCAGGCAAGGGAGAGCGTCGTGACCGCGACGGTGTAGATCCCGACCGTGGCGGCGGAGTCGAGAGCGTTTATCAGCAGGGTGTCAACGGTCATCAGGAGATAGAAGGCCACCAGCCCGATGTGGTAGCGGCTCCCCATGGCGAGCTGGTGGCAGGCGAGCCGACCGTCCGTCAGCAGGGGACGTGGGCGGAGCGCCCGGATGAGAAGGATGAAAGGAAGGACCACTGACATCGTCCAGCACACGATGACGCTGGTCACCGTGACGTGGCCGGTGGCCGCCAAGACCAGAAGGGGGAGGCACTGGATCGACGCGGCGGCGACGGTACCGCGGTTGATGATGTCCACCTGTGATCGCAGCAGCGCGATGCCTTTGAGATTCGTGGCCGCCACGCCGAAAGGCACGGTGAGCAGTGCCAGGCCGAGCAGCGGAGACGTCGTCGACATGGCGCCGACACGCATCAGCGTCAGCGCGATCAGCGCGGTGGCCGTCCCCGAGAGCAGGCCGATTACCAGGCCGTTCGCGAGGAGACTGCGGTGCCGTGCCCGGTCCGTCCACAGATAGATCTGTGCTTTCTCGACAGACAGGTGCCCCAGCACGATGGCGGTGAGCGTCGTGGTCGCGATGACCGAGTAGGTCCCCCGCCCCTCGGGCTGAAGGGTCCGTGCGATCAGCACGCCCGTCACCGTGCCCAGCAACACCTGGACCGCATGGCTCCCGACGGTCTGGAGCACCCTGCTGAGGGAGGAGCTCAGGTCCGCGGTACGGGGCATCGGAAGCCTGTCCGGACGCCGCGGGGTGACCGCTCGGTTGAACGGCCGATCCGGTTGACCTCAGTGGATCTTGATCCGGAGGGAGAGGTGTGATGGACGAGTTCGGGGTCTGGGTGTGATGTTGTGGCCATTCCGGCTATTCCACACATCGGGTCTCCAGGAGTTGGTGGTACAGGTTGATGTGCTGGATGGTCATGGCGGTTGCGTCGAGGTTCTTGCGTGCCCAGGCGCGTGCGGCGGTCGCCAGGGTGGTGGCGTGTTGGGGGTGGGTGAGCAGGTGGGTGATGGCTTCGGCCAGGGCTGCGGGGTCGGCGGGGGGGACGAGGAGGCCGCGGTCTTCGAGGAGTTCGGGTGTGCCGCCCACCGAGGTGGCGATGGTGGGCCGGCCGGCGGCCATCGCTTCCATGACCGCGTTGCTGAGGCCTTCGGACAGGGAGGGCAGTACGACGATGTCGGCGCGGGCCAGGAGGCCGGCGGTGTCGGTGCGGGATCCGAGGAAGCGGACGTCGAGGCCGAGTGTGGTGGCCTGGGTTTGGAGGGGGGCGTATTCGGGGCCGTCGCCGACGAGGATGATCGTGCAGGGGTTGCCCTGCCGGGCCAGGGTGGCGGCGGCGTCGATCAGGAACCGGTGTCCTTTGATCTTCAGGAGGTTGGCCACGCACAGGATGACGGGCAGGGGGGTGTCGATGTTCTCTGGTTCGGCCGGGTCGAAGGCCGTTTCGGGGAGGCCGTTGTAGATCACGCTGAGTTTGTGCGCGGGGAGGTGTTCGACGGTGCGGGCGTCCTCGGCGACGGCGGCGGCGTTGGCGATGACGTGGTCGGTGACGCGGTTCACGGCCCGTTCCAGGGTCGACCCCCACCCAGGCCTATCCGGGCGGTTTCTCAGGCCCCGGCGCCCCGCGACGACGATCGGAACCCGTGCCAGCCGGGCGGCCACTGCACCGATCATGTAACTCTCGTAGAGGAACGCGTGTAACACATCGAGCCTGAGGCCGCGCAGTAGAACGACGAGGCGGGCGAAGGCCACCAGGTTCCGCCTCAGGGCCGGCAGCCCTGACGGCTTGCGGCCGAAACCGAGATGATGGACGCCGATCCCTGCCTCGCGCAGAGTCTGCTCGTGAGGACCGCCTTTCGACAGCAGAAGAACGTGGACCTCGATGCTTCTGAGACGCAGTTCTCTCGCCAGTAGGGACAGCTGTTTCTCCGCGCCTCCCAGCTCCAGCTGTCCGATGAGAAACGCGACGCGCCGCAGGCCGGCCTGCTCTCCTCGTACCGCAGAGAGCCTCTCGTTGATCGTGCGGCTGGCGGGCGGTTCCGCGTGCCGGGTCATCGCAGTTGCCAGGCGTGGCATCCGGCCCCGCTGATGAGGGCGCTCTCCGGGATTGCGTGCGCTCGGTTCCAGAGCTCGAACTGCAGCAGCGCCCACAGTCGGGCGCCGTGGTCGGCGCCGTCCATGTGCCTCCGGAGCAGTTCCTGGACCACCGCTGGTCGGAAGAGGCCCCTGCTGCGGGCGGTGCCGTCGGTGAGCGTGTCGTAGGCCAGTTCCCGCAGTTCGCCACGGAGCCACGCAGCGAGAGGCACACTGAACCCCTTTTTGGGATAGTGCAGCAGCTGTTCGGGGAGCCAGGGGGCCACCGCGCGTTTGAGCAGGAGTTTGGTCTGGCCGTTGCGGATGTGCAGCGCGCTGGGAAGGGTGGCCGCCCATTCCATTATGTGGTGGTCCAGGAACGGCGAGCGGGCCTCCAGTGAGTTGGCCATCGATGTGATGTCAACCTTGACCAACAGGTCGCCCGGAAGGTAGGTGAGGGTGTCGACATCCATGACACGGCCGAGATCGGTCTCAGCGGACGAACCCTGGAAGGCCTCCTCCAGCAGGCGGTAGCTGTCCACCCCCGTCAGTAAGTCCCGGAGCGGGTCGCTGTAGATCTCGGATTTCTGCTCCGGCGTGAAGTAGGACATCAGACAGGCGTAGCGCTGTGATGGACGCGCCGCGGCGAACCTCATCATCCGGCCCAGCCGGTGGGGCAGGGATCGGGAGTCGCTCCGCTCGCTCACGAGGGTGCCAGTGCGCGTGAGCGTCGCCGCCAGGGCCGGGGGCAGCGCCGGAATCCTACGGGCCTGGTTCATCAGCGCGTAGCGCTGGTAGCCGCCGAAGCACTCGTCGCCGCCGTCTCCGTTGAGCGCGACGGTGACATGCTGCCGGCTCAGCTGGGCCACGTAGAAACTGGGGATCGCCGAGGAGTCGGCGAACGGTTCGTCGAAGTGCCAGGCGAGGCGTGGCAGCATGTCGAGCAGGTTCGATGTCACGACGAGCTCATGGTGATCAGTGGAGTATCGGTCGGCGACCATCCGTGCTTTGTGGCGTTCGTCGTACCGACTGTCCTCGAAGCCGATGCAGAATGTCTTGACCGGCTCGGTGCTCTGCATCGCCATGGCGGCGACCACGGCGGAGGAGTCTACGCCCCCGGACAGGAATGCCCCGATGGGCCGCTCGCTCACCATGCGGATCCGGGTCGCGTCCAGGATTAGCTCGCGTAGCCGTTCCTCCTCCTCCCACTGGTCCACCACCGGTCGTGGGGTGCGGTCCAGCTGCCAATAGCGGTTGACCGTGATCCTGCCGTGTTCCCAGACGAGCACGTGTCCGGGGGAGAGCTTGTGCACGCCCTGGTAGATGGACCACGGCGCGGGGACGTACTGGTACGTCAGGTAGTGATGCAGGGCGACGGGATCGATCTCGCGGCCCATGCCGGGGTCCTGTGCGAGGGACTTCAGCTCGGACGCGAACCGGATAGAGGAGTGGTCGGCCCGCCAGTAGAGCGGTTTCTTGCCCACCCGGTCCCTGGCCAGAACCAGCCGCTGGCGGTCTCGATCCCAGATGGCGAAAGCGAACATCCCCCTGAGCCGGTGAACGAGCTCTACGCCGAACTCTTCGTAGAGATGCACCAGGCATTCGGAGTCTCCGGCGGTACGCAGACGGTGCCCCTTGGCGATCAACATGTCGCGAAGCTCGGCGAAGTTGTAGATCTCGCCGTTGAACACGGCCACGACGCGGTTGTCCTCGTTGTAGACGGGCTGGTCGCCGGTCGCCACATCGATGATCGCCAGTCGGCGCATGCCGAGTGCCGCGTGTTCGTCACTGTGGAAGCCCGCGCCGTCCGGTCCTCGGTGCACGATCACATCGCACATGCGGCGGACGAGTTCGGGGTCTGGGTGTGATGTTGTGGCCATTCCGGCTATTCCACACATCGGGTCTCCAGGAGTTGGTGGTACAGGTTGATGTGCTGGATGGTCATGGCGGTTGCGTCGAGGTTCTTGCGTGCCCAGGCGCGTGCGGCGGTCGCCAGGGTGGTGGCGTGTTGGGGGTGGGTGAGCAGGTGGGTGATGGCTTCGGCCAGGGCTGCGGGGTCGGCGGGGGGGACGAGGAGGCCGCGGTCTTCGAGGAGTTCGGGTGTGCCGCCCACCGAGGTGGCGATGGTGGGCCGGCCGGCGGCCATCGCTTCCATGACCGCGTTGCTGAGGCCTTCGGACAGGGAGGGCAGTACGACGATGTCGGCGCGGGCCAGGAGGCCGGCGGTGTCGGTGCGGGATCCGAGGAAGCGGACGTCGAGGCCGAGTGTGGTGGCCTGGGTTTGGAGGGGGGCGTATTCGGGGCCGTCGCCGACGAGGATGATCGTGCAGGGGTTGCCCTGCCGGGCCAGGGTGGCGGCGGCGTCGATCAGGAACCGGTGTCCTTTGATCTTCAGGAGGTTGGCCACGCACAGGATGACGGGCAGGGGGGTGTCGATGTTCTCTGGTTCGGCCGGGTCGAAGGCCGTTTCGGGGAGGCCGTTGTAGATCACGCTGAGTTTGTGCGCGGGGAGGTGTTCGACGGTGCGGGCGTCCTCGGCGACGGCGGCGGCGTTGGCGATGACGTGGTCGGTGACGCGGTTCACGGCCCGTTCCAGAGCCAGCACCCACCAGCGTTCCCGCTTGAAGAAGCTCAGACTGCGCCGGCCCGCGACGACGACCGGAACCCCCGCCAGCCGGGCGGCGGGTGGAGCCACGACGTAACCGAAGTAGAGAAACGCATGCAGCACCTGAGGCCTCAGATGTCGCAACAGACGTATGAGACGTGCGGCGGCGCGCAGGTTGGCGACCAGGGCCGACGGTTCAGAGGAGAGGGGTACGAAGCCGAGCCGGTGTACCTCGATCCCCACCAGGCGCAAAGTTTTCGCATACCCCTCATCTCCCCGCAGGACGAGCACGCTGACGTCGATATTCCTCGCGTGCAGTTGCCGGGCCAGCAGGGAGACCTGCACCTCGGTCCCCCCGGGCAGCGTCAGCTGCGGGATGAGAAGCGCGACGCGCCGGAGGCTGGACCTATCGCTGGCCGCCACGACGTTCCCCTTCCGGAGGCTGCTCTTCGGTATAAGACCCAATGTGAGGTGCCACGTCCGCGGTTCTCAGCCGGAGTGGTCGTCAGGTGTGCGGTGAGGGTGAGGACGTGACCGGCCGGCCGGGCGGGGCCGTTTGACAGGTGTCACCCTGAGGAGGATCGAGAGAAGTCGGCCGCCGAGCCTGGCCAGGCGCGCCGATCGCCGACGTGCGGACGCTGGTTATTTGACGCCGCGGATGACGTACAGCCCGCGGTGACGTTCGATGGAGACCTCACGCAAAGCCAGCTCCTGCGTCCACCGCTCAAGGCGCCGCCGGGTCTGCGGCTTTTCGTAGCGCGGCGAGAGCCAGTCGAAGGTGTCCAGCACCGACCAGCTCCGGGCGGTCTCTCTGTCCGTCACACCCAGATAGCGGTGGTTCGCGACCGGGATCAGGCGCGCCAGGCACTGTCCCGCCCACGGGACGGCGCTGAGCTTCATGGACAGGGGGAGCAGCTTCGGCACGACCTTCTCCACGAGGGCGTAGAGCTTGGCGGGAGGCACGTGTTTGGTGATCGGACGCAGCAACTGCCGGGGATGGGGATAGGCGACGATCGCCGCGTACACGTCGATGCAGAACCGGCCGCCGGGCCGCAGATAGCGGAACAGCGTCTTGAACGTCTTTTCGACGTCCGGCGTGTGCTGGATCACCCCGCAGCAGAACAGGAAGTCGAACGACTCCTCGGGAAACGGCAGTGCGTAGATGCTGGCCTGGACAAGCCTCAAACGAGGAAAGTGGCCGTTCGAGGCGGCGTTGGCGTGGACGGCGCTGGATATGTCGACCGACGTCACCTGGGCGCCGGTCTCGCACAGGACCTCGGTGAACCGCCCCGCCCCGCTGCCGCACTCGAGTACGGTCTTTCCCGTGAGCTCGGCGGCCGACCAGCCGCTCGCGTTCATCAGTCGATCACGCGAGATCGGCATGCCGGAGTGTGAGTCAAGCTGCGTCAGCCGGTGCTGGTTCCACTGGTATCCGAACCCCTCCGCGTAGTTGTCCCGGGGAACGAACCGTGGAATTCCATTGTCGATGGGATACGTGCCCGAGCATTCACCGCACCGGAGTTCGGTGCCGGACCGGAGCGGACCGCGGCAGCGAGGGCAGCACAGCACGGAGAACCGGGGAATCACGGTGTCCGCGCCGCCGTTCATGCCTTCGGAAAGAGTCATTTAATTGCCTATCCAGCGAGACAACAAGGATGGCCACGCCGGCTGGCCCTGGTCCTGAGACATGTTACGGAACGTCACCTCTCGGATGCGAACACGTGAGAGGGTGTGTCCTGACCTGGATCACTGAAAAGGGCCTGGTGCTTTCCCTCACGCTGAGTATCGCGCTCCACCATGGCCCGGTAGCGCCCCTGCCCGCCGCAGGGGTAGCCCCACCGGTATGCCGTACTGGTTGACCGCGTGAAGGACTGGCAAGGACTTGACCTGTATGAAGGACTGGCAAGGACATTGAAAAACGCGGACGTCCGGACCCGGCCGGGACGCCCGCGTCGTGAGACTTGCGTGCATGGCCAAGACTCCGCACCTTCAAACTTCCCCGGTGGATTCCCTTGAACGTACGGGAAAAGCACAGGCGAATGCGATTCCCCATGGAGGGCGCATCGCTCGGTGGCGGGGATTCCGGCGTCTTTACGCGTCGAGATGGCTGCCGGCGGCGTCCGTGACCGCATTGGCGGTGGCGGTGCTGGGTCTCTTCGGTGTCTCCGCCTGGGATATGGTCTGCTTCGGCGCCTATGTCGCCCTGGGGCTCACGCTTCCGGGACTGCTGCTGATCCGCGCCCTATACGGCGGCAGGCGGACGCTGGCCGAGGAGATCGCCCTCGGGCTGACGCTCGGTTACGCGATCGAGGTGCTCGCCTATGTCGCCGTCCGCGCGGCCGGGATGCCGCTGCTCGTCATGGCCTGGCCGATCACCACCTACGCGGCGTTCATCGCTGTTCCCCGCCTGCGCCGGCACTGGAGGGGCAGGAATCGTCTCACCGCGCCGCTCTGGTGGTCCTGGTCCCTCGCCCTGGTCGTCGCCTATCTGATCGTTTGGAGCGCCGCGAAGTTCTTCAGAGCGCATGCTCTGACGTGGCCGGCGCTTGGGGCGGCCAATCTCGACATGCCGTTCCACCTGGCGCTGATCGGCGAGTTGAAGCACCATATGCCGCCCACGGTGCCGATGGTCGCCGGTGAGCCACTCTTCTACCACTGGTTCGTCTACGCCCACCTCGCGGCGGCGAGCTGGATCACCGGCGTGGAACCGCTGGTGCTGCTGTTCAGACTCTTCATGCTGCCCATGATGGTCGCCTTCGTCGTCCTGATAGGGATGATTGGACGGCGCGTGGTGGGCGCCTGGTCGGCTGGGTTGCTGGCCGTCGCGGGCACTGTCTTCATGGAGGCCCCGAACCTGTACCTGGGAACAAGCGTCGGAATCTTCACGTGGCGTCCCCCTCAGTCGTGGCTGAGCCCCACCCAGGCCTTCGGTGCTCTCCTCTTCGCGCCGGTCGTCATCCTCCTGATCAACCTTCTTGAGCGCAGGCGTATCGCCCTCGGCTCCTGGGTCCTCCTGGGCGTCTTCCTCGTGGCGGTGATGGGGGCCAAGGCCACCTACCTACCCCTGCTCGCCATCGGCCTGACGGCGATCGCCGTGATCGAGGTGGCGAGACGACGCCAGATGCCCTGGCGTGTGCTCGTCGTGCTGGTGACTACCGCGATGTGCTTTCTTTACGCGCAGTCCGTGCTGTTCGGCCAGGCGCGCCTAGGGATGATCGTCGAAC
Organism: Streptosporangium sp. NPDC001681; assembly: GCF_040298085.1. Classification (NCBI taxonomy): domain Bacteria; kingdom Bacillati; phylum Actinomycetota; class Actinomycetes; order Streptosporangiales; family Streptosporangiaceae; genus Streptosporangium; species Streptosporangium sp. NPDC001681. The sequence continues at coordinate 105,700 of NZ_JBEOZN010000006.1, forward strand.
CGCTCGCCATGACCCGCAAGATATGGGCGGAGCTGACCGGTCAGGACGGAGACATCGAGCCATTGTCGGCCTCGGCTCTCGGCGTCACGCTGCTGTATCTGCTGAGCTGGGTCATAGAGTGGTGCGGGATCTGGGGCCTGCTGAGCCGACCGCGGTTGCTGCTGCGGCCTGCCGTGGTTGTGATGCTCAGCATCGGGGCGGGGGGGTTCTGCGCCACGCTTCTGTTCGGGCACCCTCATCATGCCGAGATGTACTTCTCCGTGGCGTCCTATCCCTATCTGGCGATTGTCGCCGTCTACGGGATCTTCGTCATCGTTCGGCGGGCTCAGGTGCCTCCGCGCGTGACGGCGTACGCGGTCGGCGCGGCGATCGTAGCGACCTGCTCGATCCGTATGATCTTCGGCGTCCGGATCCCCCTGGGCCCGGGCCAGAGCGAGATCCTCCTGTACCGGCCGTATATCGCCTTTGCGGCTCTCGCCCTGCCGATGATCGGCCTGCTCCTCGTCGCCAACAGACGGCGCCTCGTCGCCGCCGGAGCCATCACGATCTCAATGGTCACGGCCGTCGGCCTGCCCGCGGCCTGGGTGGCCCGTGTCCTCTCGCCGACCGTTTCCGCTCCGGCGGGCGGCGGCGCGGACACGGGCCCGGGAGTGCCGGCGCCGGTGATCCGCAGGGACGCCTTGACCGCCGGACGATGGTTGCGTGCCCACTCGGATCCGGACGACCTGGTCGCCACGGACACACATTGCCGAGGGAAATCCGAGAACCCCTGTGACAGCCGTGAGTTCTGGGTGTCCGCGCTGACCGAACGACGCGTGCTGGTGGAGGGGTGGGCGTTCAGCCCGGCGAATTACCAGCACTGGCACAGGGGCCTCGTAGCGGAGCACCTGCCGTTCTGGGACCAGGAGCGGATCCAGCTCAACGATGCCGCATTCCGATCGCCCTCGGCGGCTTCCATCCAGCGGTTACGGACGCGTTACGGCGTGCGCTGGCTGTTCGTCGACGAGCAGCACACCGGTGCGGACTCCAAGATCGGTGACGGCGCGAACCTGAGGTTCCGTTCCGGCGACTACGCCGTTTACGAGGTGCCAGACGGTACGGCCTGACTCCTTCGCCGCATCCCGGCCCCGCCGGTGCCCGCCGATCGATCCTCAGGCCGGGCATGAGCCGGAGTGCCGGATGGTTGAAGCGGGGAGCCGAAGCGCCCGCGGCGAGCATTCGCATTCCGGGCGGAGAGCCTTGTCTTGGCGTCATCGCATCACCTATCCGATGAGCAGCGCCATGGCGGCCATGGTCCGTTGCGCTCTCCTTGGCCTGGGGTTGCCGGCCGCCAATGGACATTCCGCAGCGGCGGAAACCTATGGCTCCGGCAACTTGTCGCCCGCCCTTCAGTAAAGGCGGAGGACGGCATGCAGCCACTAATTCGAGTCCCGCATAAATTCAAGCGGACAGGTGGTCGCTGAGGCCATGCGTTCTTCGCGGAAGGGCTCAAACACCGGTGGAGGCACTTGTTCCGGCAGGCGGTAAGGGGACGAGATCGCGTCCGCTGTCCCACACGCCGGCGAAACAACTGACCCCCGTCACCGACAAGCCGGTGCTCTATTACGGGCTCGAAGCGGTTTGGGACGCGAGCGTCACCGGCGTGGGGATCGTCGTCGGCGACACGGCCTGCGAGATCCGGGAAGCGGCGGGCGACGACTCCGGGGTCGGCCTCGACGTGCCCTTCCTCGCCGGAGAGGAGCCCTCCGGCCTGGCGCGCTGCGTCCTGACCGCCCGCGACTTCTCGTCGGCCAGCCGTTCGTGGAGAGGATCGCCCAGATCATGCGCTGGTATCGGAACAACGAGCCATGGTAGCGACGGTTGAAGGAGAGGACCTGATGAACGGGGAAGAACCGATGGGGTGCCCGGTCGACCGGATCGCGGCCGCATTGGTCTGCCCGTCCTGCCGCGTTCCCCTCGACGCGTCGTACGGATGCGCGGCCTGCGGAACCGGCGGTCACCGGACGGGAAACCAGCTCCGTTTTGCCGGCTTCGGAGACGCCGAGCTACGGGACGATCCGCTCAATCGGATCAAGGAGACCGTCAAGCGCCGTTTCGGGCCCGCATATCCGCTTGTGATCCAACTGCTCTCACCCGTGCTGCTGAGACGGTTCATCCGCCCCTTCCTCATGAGTTTCGATCTTGATCGTGATCTGGTGGCGGATCTAGGGTCGGGTACCAACCGCTATGACCCACGACTTCTCTGTGTGGACGGAGGCGCGTACGCCAACGTTGACATTGTGGGTGACCTGCGAACACTGCCGATCGATGACGGGGCTCTCGCCGGTATCGTCAGCATCGCCGTACTCGAGCACGTGCCGGATCCGCAGGCTCACGTTCGGGAGATGTGGCGCGTGCTCAGGCCGGGAGGGCGGGTGCTGTGCTACGTGCCCTTCATGCAGCCGTTTCACGCGTCACCGTATGACTACCAGCGCTACACCGAGGCGGGTATGAAAACCCTCTTCAGCCGTTTCGACGTGATGCACGTGCGGATAGGCGCGGGTCCCACCTCGGCCATGCTGTGGACATTCCAGGAGTGGCTGGCCCTCCTGCTCTCGTTCGGCAGCAGACGGCTCTACCGCGTGCTGGCCCCCCTGATGTGGTTGCTCTCGCCCATCAAGTTCCTCGACGTCCTGCTGGCGCGGCACCCCAACGCCACGGTGGCGGCCAGTGGGTTCGTGATCGAGGCGCAGAAGCCGGCGGAGGCCCGGCCGGAGTAGCGGCCGGGCCTCCGCAGTGCGCTCATCGACGTCGAACACCACGTCAACCCGGTAGCCGGTGCACTGGCGGCTGCCGACGGGAAGGTGCTCGCCATGCCGTGGGCGCGCCGAACGAGAAAACCGGGGGGCGGCAGGGTTGACCGGTGTGACCTAAGGCTTACGTAATGGATCACCAATGGACGGCAGCGCAACGTCTGCCGACTGATCCTTCCGTTGTTCACTTCGGCTGTGAAAGTAACCGATCGGGAGACGATTCCCTTCAACCGAACGCATATCTCGCCGAACGAGCTGGACTATCTCGCCGAGGCTGTATGCCGGCGATCCACCTGCGGAGACGGGCCGTTCACCCGGCAGGCCTCCGAGCTTCTCGAGAAGATCACCGAGGCGGGCCGGGCGCTGCTGACCACCTCCTGCACGCACGCGCTGGAGATGTCGGCGATTCTGCTCGCCCTCCAGGCCGGCGATGAGGTGATCATGCCGTCGTTCACCTTCATGTCGATGGCCAACGCCTATGTTCTCCGCGGGGTGGTGCCGGTCTTCGTCGACTGCAGGCCCGACACCCTCAACATGGACGAGCGGCTGATCGAAGCCGCGATCACCGATCGCACCCGGGCCGTCGTGGTCATGCACTACGCGGGTGTCGCCTGCGAGATGGAGGCGATCGGAGAACTGTGCGAACGGTATGATCTCGCGCTCGTCGAGGACAACGCCCACGGTCTAGGGGGGGCCTATCGAGGCCGGCCTCTCGGTTCGTTCGGCAGCATGGCCGCCCAGAGCTTCCACGCGACCAAGAACGTGCAGTGCGGGGAGGGAGGCGCGCTGCTTCTGAACGACGCGGATCTGGTTGCGCGAGCCGAGATCATCCGAGAGAAGGGCACCGATCGCAGCCGGTTCTTCCGCAGGCAGGTGGACAAGTACAGATGGGTCGACATCGGATCGAGCTATCTTCCGTCCGATGTTCTCGCCGCACAGCTAACCGCCCAGCTGGAGTCGTTCGGCACGATCCAGGCCCGGCGCCATGCGGTATGGCGCCGGTATCACGATGAACTGGCGGACTGGGGTACGGCGAACGGGGTCGCCCAGCCGACGGTCCCAGATGGCTGCGCCCATCCGGCGCATCTGTACTATCTCTTGCTTCCGGATCTGGTGAATCGGCAGGAGTTGATCGCCCACCTCTCGAAGAGGGATGTGCAGGCGGTATTCCACTACCAGCCGCTGCACTCCGCGCCCGCAGGGGTGCGATACGGGCGGGCGGCCCCAGAAGGATGCCCGGTCACCGAGGAGGTCGCTGACCGCCTTGTACGGCTGCCGCTGTTTGCTGATCTGGCCGAGGCCGACGTCGACCACGTGATCAACGCCGTCCAGAGCTACGAGGTGAACTGATGGTGTGTGACGTGATCCAGGCGCGAGCCCTACGGGCTCGGGAATCACCGTTGGAGTCACCCAGGTCCGGGTGTCCGGCCGGGCATCTCGCCGCTCCCGCTGAGGTCGGGCCTCCGTTCTCCGCGGTCCGAAGGCCGTCTACAGATCGGCCGCATACGTCATCGTGCATCGACACCCGGCTGACCGCTTCGACTGGTTCATGAAGCCGATCGCGCCCGGCCGGACCGTGATGCTCGCCGGCTCTCTTGCATATCGGCGGCTGTGTGCGCAAAGGGGCCGCGCACGCAGACGCCATCGCGGGATCTGCGTATGACAGGGATCATGCGTGCGGCTGCTGGGAAGGCGCTGGTTTCCACCAATTCTGCCGCACACGGAAGTCACTGCCTGACACATCTTTGTTCAGCGCCATCGAGGTGTGGCGGGCTGACAGGGACGAGGGCTGAGATCCGTTAGGTCTCGACGAGCGACACGAGCCAGGTCACGAGCGCCGGAAGAGTCCGTTCAGGCGGTAACACGCGATGATCGGAACCGTCTCTGACGCCAACCCCTGGTTGATTTCCGGTGGCCGACCATAATTCATTCGATCCCGTTACTCGATCACGATCCGGAGTGACTGCCATATGGTTGAAGTCGGAAGCGGGACCGCCCACGAGAAGGATTCACGTCCCGGGTGGCGAGCTCTGGTTTCGGCATTTTGGGGCCGACGTGTCGCGTATCTGCTGGCCAGCGCCATGACGGCTGTAGTCTATTGCGCTCTCCTGGGGCTGGGGCTGCTTGCCGTCAAAGATCGGGTTCCTTATGTCTTCCTGCTTGTGGCCTGCCAGTTCCTCACCTCGGTGATCGTCTATCCATGGTACAGGCTGGTGGTTTTTCGCGTTGCCAGGGAATCGTGGCTCGCGGGTTACCTGAGGTTCTACGCGGTCGGATTGGGCTTTCTGGCGGCGTCCGTTGTCGGTGTCCCGATTCTGGTGGAATTTGTCGGTATTCCGATTATGGTGGCACAAGGCCTGCTAATAGCCGTGAGTCCGCCGCTAAGCTACTTGACGCACCGGACGTGGACGTTTCCCAATCGGGAAAAAGTCTAGTCTTGTCAAGATGCCACACGTTCTTTGACAAAAGCGAAGGATGGCGGCGGGCTGCTAATTGGAGCTCCGCGTAAATTGAGCGTGCAGGCGGTCGCTGTGACCAAGCGCTCTTGGTGGAAGGACTCAACAACCATGAAGGCACTCGTTCTAGCGGGTGGCAAGGGGACGAGGCTGCGCCCGCTGACCCACACCTCGGCGAAGCAGCTGGTCCCCGTCGCCAACAAACCGGTGCTCTACTACGGACTTGAGGCGATACGGGACGCGGGCATCAGCAACGTCGGGATCATCGTCGGCGACACGGCCCATGAGGTCCGGGAAGCGGTCGGGGACGGCTCGAAGTTCGGCCTCGACGTGACCTACATTCCCCAGGAGGCCCCTCTGGGGCTTGCGCATTGTGTCCTGATCGCTCGAGAGTTTCTCGCCGATGAGTCGTTCGTGATGTATCTGGGCGACAACTTTCTGGTGGGCGGCATCAGAGACCTGGTGGAGGCCTTCTGCGAGGCTGACAACGACGCCCAGATCCTGCTCACCAGAGTCGCCGAGCCACAATTCTACGGAATCGCCGAGCTTGGACCGGACGGCGGGATCATCGGGCTGGAAGAGAAACCGGAGCACCCGCGTAGTGATCTCGCGATCGTGGGGGTCTACACGTTCTCTCCGGCCATCCATGAGGCGGTCAACGCGATCACACCTTCCGCCCGCGGAGAGTTGGAAATCACGGACGCCATCAAATGGCTCATCGACAACGGTGGCCGCGTCCGTTCGCACTTCGTGAGCGGCTACTGGAGAGATACCGGACGTCTGCAGGACATGCTGGAATGCAATCGCATCGTTCTGGAGGCGATCGAACCAGACATCCAGGGAACCGTTGACGGGTTCTCGGAGATAACGGGGCGCGTTGTCATCGAGTCCGGGGCGGTGGTGGAGAACTCGGTGATCCGAGGGCCTGCGGTCGTCGGTGCCCACAGCAAGGTAAACGGCTCGTACATCGGTCCCTATACCTCGATCGCCGAGGGCTGCGTGCTGGAGGATGCCGAGGTGCAATACAGCATAGTTCTGGGAGAATCCATCATCAGAGGCGTCTCAGGGCTCACGTACTCCCTGATCGGCCGAAACGTCGAGGTCATCCAGGCCAGAGGAGTGCCCAACACGCATCAACTCATGGTCGGCGACCACAGCAGGATTCAGGTACGGGCATGAGAATCCTTTGGCTGCACGTCGATGATCACTGCCGCGGTATCCAGCTCGTGTTGGACAAGGGTTCAGGCGGCGAGATCTACAACATCGGTGGTGGGGTCGAACTGACCAACCGAGAGCTCACGGAACGGCTGCTCGCAGCCTTCGGCCTGAGCTGGGAGATGGTCGTCCAGGCGCCGGACAGGCTCGGACACGACCGGCGCTACTCCGTGGACAGCAGCAAGATCGCGGCGATCGGCTACGAACCCCGTATTGACTTTGATGAGGGACTTATCCAGGTCGTGCGGTGGTACCGCGATCATCAGGACTGGTGGCGCCCATTGCAGAAAACCGGTCGATAACCGCTGGAGTGCTGCGGTTTGAATCGCCCTGGCCCAGGTGGAGACTCTGACGAACCCGAGTCCGGCGGAGCGGGCTTGATGGACGGACCCGCACCCGCCGCCGTAGGGCCTGTCGGACTTCACGGGCGCAGCACCGAGTAGAGGATCTGGTCGTGCCAGCCGCCGTCCCGCCATTGGGCGCGGCGCAGGATTCCCTCGCGTTCGAACCCGGCCTTCTCCAGAGCGCGTTGCTCGCCGTAGTTGGCGATGTCCGTGAAGGACTGGATGCGCTCGGCTCGCGTGTGGGCGAACAGATAGTCCACGAGCTGGCGCTGAGCCAGTGTTCCGATGCCTTGGCTGCGGAAGTCGGAGAAGACACAGATGCCCATCGCCCAGCACCAACACGTAGAATCCGGTCCCCAGGAGGTCGTCCACCACACCACCCATCCGGCCGGGCCACCGTCGACGTCGATGGTGAGGCGCCCGGAGTTGGTGCCGAGGAATCCGTTCTCGGCGAACTCCTGGCGGAGCCCGTGAGAAGAGCGGTGTCCATACCACTGAAGCTCGCCTCTGAGCTCGGGGGTAGCCCGTTCCGCCTCGAAGATGTCCAGGTCCTCCTCGCGGACCGGCCTCAGTTTGATGACCTCCATGACCTTCCTTTCATATGGCCTGCGCAGGCCTCGTGGCAGAGCGGTTCCAGCGGTGCCGGCTCGGGAGGAGGCCGGCCTGACGGATCGGTTCGGGTGGGCGCCAGGTGGACGCGAGCCGTAGGACATCGTTCCAGACAAGACTCCACGAGCATCTTTCAAAGCCGACCATGTGAGACCGGCATGCTGGAATGCGAGCTGAAACGCGTTGGCCGATGCCCACTTCACTGACATCCGGCCCCCTCCGTTTAGTCGCCTTCAGGACGAGCCGTAAAATTCCATTGTCGATGGGACGCATGACCGGGCACGCGTCGCATCAAGGATCGCTCCCCGGATACGCGGATCACGACAGCGCGGGCAGTGCGGCGTGGGGCGCCGGGGAGCCCCGATGTCTGCGCCACCAGACATGCGTTCCGAAAGAGTCATTCGATTGCTTATCCAACGAAATAGGAAAGATGACCACGTGGGCCGGGGCTCCCATTCCCGAGCCATGCTATGGATCGTGACCTCCCGAAGACAAACATGCGGGAGGCGTGTCCTGAGCTGTATCGCCGGAAAGGCCGCCGGCCTCGATCCGTATGAAGAACCGGCAAGAATAATGCCGGGGTAAGGACGTCCGTCCCCGCCTGTGGCGCTGCGGTGGTCCCCCCCCCGGCCTGATCGCCGCCTGGTGGCAGGTCCAGGTCCGGCATCTCCGGCTTGAACTGCGAAAATACCAACGAGCGTGACGAAAGGCCCTTCCGCCGGCCTTATGGCACCGACCCGCACGAGGCAGCGACCGGACCGCGGGCATGACCGAACCCAAAACCCGTCCCCACAGAAGATCAGCTCGATGTGAGTCGATTACTCCAAGATCATGAAAGATTCAAGGGGTGGCGTAGAAAATTGCGGTTTCGTCCTTGGTCTCATCAATATAGTGTAAATCCGGCCTGTGGGCCCGACCGGCCGACTTGGCAGTCATGAGACTGGCACTATGACTAGCGTATCCGTCGTAATTCCATGTTATCGATCCGAGCAGACGCTTCCGGTGCTGGTTGATCGCCTCCTTGTTGTTTTGTCAACCGCCGCCTCCGTGTCCGAGGTCATACTCGTCGTCGACGGTTCACCAGACAAGACATGGGAAGTCGCCCAACAGCTTGCCGATCGGTATGAAACGGTCCGCGCGCTGCTGCTGGCCCGGAACTACGGGCAGCACAACGCTCTCGTCGCCGGCATCCGCTGTGCTCGCTACGACACCGTGGTCACCATGGACGATGACCTTCAGCATCCACCAGAAGAGATCCCCAAACTCCTGGCAGGCCTCCGGCCTGACCTCGACATCGTCTACGCAGTCCCACGCGCTGGGACGCACGGATTCATACGTGATCTCGCCTCCAGATCGCTCAAGATCGGACTTTCTGGGCGATTTGGTGAGGCAACAGGCCAAGATATCTGCGCGTTCCGTGCCTTCCGCAGTTTTTTACGCGAATCATTGGACGGGGTCGCAGGCCCCCACGCTCTAATCGACATCTCGTTCTCGTGGGCCACCATGCGGGTCGGAACCGTCCCGGTAAACATAGAGCGCCGACTTATCGGGCGCTCCAATTACACCGTTCAGATGCTCATTCGCCATGCGATCCATGTCATGATTGGATACAGCACTATCCCGCTTCGCCTGGTCACCTATTGCGGGCTGCTGGCGGGGGCTCTCGGCGCCGTCCTTCTCACTGTCTTTCTTTGGAACTACTGGTGGGGGGACAGCACGCTCAAAGGGTTCACGTCGATAGCGTCCATGATTTCACTGTTCGCCTCTGCCCAGATGGTCGCCCTTGGAATCATCGGGGAATATCTCGGCAGGATCCATGTGGAGCGCATGGGGCGCCCCACGTACATCGTTCGCGAACGGTCCGAAAGTCGCGACTCACGCCTGTCGGCGACGCCTGACGTGAACGCGGAGACTTTCATCCGCCCGGGAGTCGGCGCTCACGAACGGTAGTCCGGTCCGAGGGCCTTCCTGGGAGACCCATACGAAGCCCGAGCAAGTCGAAAGTGTGAGGCGCATGAAACGGGTTGCGATAGTGCAATCAAATTATATTCCATGGAAAGGATATTTCGACCTGATTGCCCACGTCGACGAGTTCATACTCCTCGACGAGGTGCAGTACACCGACAGAGACTGGCGTAATCGTAATCGCATAAAAACGGCGATGGGTCCTAGATGGCTCTCGATCCCGCTCGCGCGCGGCCCCCGGAGCCAGCTAATCAACGAAACGGTCATTGCCGACCCGAACTGGAACATCATGCACTGGCGAGCTCTCACGCATGCCTATCGGAAGACCGCATATTTCGACGAGTTCGCGCCGGTCCTGGAGGGGCTTTACCGTGGATGCCGGGATGAGCGGCTTTCCGAAATAAACAGGCATTTCCTCGAAGGGCTCTGTTCGGTCCTTGGCATCCGAGTCGATCTGCGCTGGTCCACCGACTACGTCACCACGGGATCCAAGACGGAGCGCCTCGTCGATCTATGCCAGAAGGCGGGTGCCCATGAATATATTACCGGTCCGACTGCGCGGGCCTACCTCGATGAGAGCCTCTTTCGGAGAGCGGGCATCGAGTTGCGATGGTTCGACTACTCGAGTTACCCGGAATATCCACAGCTCCACCCGCCGTTCGACCACCGGGTGAGCGTCCTTGATCTTATATTCAACACGGGGCCGAATGCCATCGAACACCTGAAGATCGCTACTTCTGGGCGGGCATCGCGGTGAGCGCCGGCTCGATGCTGTTTCAACTGGGGTCACATCACACGGTATTTTCGGATGGGGTGGGCCAATCCCCACGAGTTCGAGCAGCCGACTTGGCGCGTGGCCCGTTTCTCCCTTATTCCGGCCGCACCCCGTCTGCGCGAGCAGGATTCTCCGATGAAGCAATGGGAAGCCTGCTCGGCCCTACATCCGGCATTTGATAAGTTCGACTTTGGTGGTGGCGTCTTCCACGGTGCCATCGCTGCAGGACGGGGTGAGCCCGGCGACGACGGCCGGGAAGTCTTTGGCGGGTCCGTGAACGACGGCGTGCGAAGCGGGCAGGTCGGGGTTGCGGGTACTACATTCGTAGATCTTGCGGGAGGGGATCGCCGCGTCGGCGGTAGTGGCTGATCAGAGCGCGGGTCTGGTGGAGTTGTCGGAGGGCCGACCAGGCCAGGACATGAGTGATGGCGTTGGTCGCGGGGGTGAGCAGCCAGGCCAGGACGCGGCGGATCTCGGCGAGCGAGGGCCGCAGTAAGCGCGCCGGCCTCAGGGCGGCGTCTTTAGGAGCAGTCGCTCTTTTCCCGCATCACCGGTGTCGTCTGCCGGCAGGTGTGCGCGCATGACGGCCAGGAACGCCAGCGCGAGCATGGCGATGGTGACGTGCCGGTGCCAGGGCGTCCACTTGCGGACCTGGTACTGGGTCAGGCCGAGCAGGTTCTTTCCGTGTTCGTTGTTCTCTTCGATCTTCCAGCGAATCCCGGCCGCGTCGATGAGTTCGGTGATGGCGGTGCCGGTGGGGGCGTGGGCCAGGAAGAACTCCACCTCGGCCGGGACGGCGACCGACCGGCGGATCAGCAGGGTGTGGGCACATCCGGACGCGGGAGACTGACCGGCGACGGTGACGGCCACCGCCGTCCAGTCGTAGACGCGCTCCCCCTTGGTGCCGTTGCCGCACGAGCGATGCTCCCAGATCTGCGGGTTTCCCGCAGTTGTCCAGCCCCGACCGGCGCGGCAAGGTCCTGCAACTCCTGGCCGCTCAGCCCTGGCGGGCCTGGAGAGGAAGCGAATTGGCCGCCATCCTTGAGATCGAGAACGTCAACAGCTTCCGCGGCCAACTGTCGCAATGGTCCCACCAGGGCTACATCAACAAGATCGGACCAGCTCTCTACGGCCCTATGCCCGCCAGGACTTAAGCCTTTGTCAGCAGGCTCTCAGTGGCAGGGCCCCATCGATCACTTCAACAGCCAGCAGATTCACCGGCAGAGAAACTTCGGAGAAGCCCCTGCCCCCCTCAAAGCCGAAAAGACGGCATCCGAGCTTCCACGACATCACGGGCCTAAGCGGTTCGTTTCCCTGAACGACGCGTGGAAGCTCGGTCCCAGCAAGACCGTAATCTGTAGCTGGATTACTAAGGCGAAGTAAACACCACATCAACCCAGTAGTTGCTGGATTGGGTGCTGTTGACGGGGAAATTATTCACTGCGCCGTAGCGGTATACGCCGTTTCCGCCTGCTGCGCTATCCGCGGGCGCGATGAGCGGGCCGTTTGCGTATTGCGTGGTGAAGTAAGGCCTCGTTACCGACCAGAATCCGGATGTGGTGTGGTAGGAGGCGATGTAGGTGGTGTCGGCGGTGATGCTCACGGGTGTGGAGAAGTTCACCTGTTGCCACCCGGATGCGGTCTCGTTGGTGAAGGTCGCGGTCGCGAGCAGCTGGCCATCGGTGGTCCACAGGCTTCCGGTGTGCGTCCCGGTGTTCTGCGGACCCTTGTAGAAGCGGATGCCGTCGATGGTTCCGGCCGTGGTCGCCTTGAATTTCACGCCGAGTGTAATGGCACTGGGGTCGGGCTGGGACTGGACGGCCGGGACCACCGTGTTGTCCCATAGGCTGTTCGAGGGGGTGAATACGACATCCACCCAGTAGTTGCTGGCTTGATAGGCGGCGGTTGGGAAGGAGTTCGTGGCGCCGTATTTGTATACGCCGTTTCCGCCTGCCGCGCTATCCGCGGGCGCGAGGAGCGGGCTGTTCGTGTATTGCGTGGTGAAGTAGGGTCTCGTTACGGAATAGAATCCGGATGTGGTGTGGTAGGAGGCGATGTAGGTGGTGTTGGCGGTGATGTTCACGGGTGTGGGGAAGTTCACCTGTTGCCACCCGGATGCGGTCTCGTTGGTGAAGGTCGCGGTCGCGAGCAGCTGGCCATCGGTGGTCCACAGGCTTCCGGTGTGCGTCCCGGTGTTCTGCGGACCCTTGTAGAAGCGGATGCCGTTGATGGTTCCGGCCGTGGCCGCCTTGAATTTCACGCCGGCCGTGCTGGCATTGGCATCGGGCTGGGATTGGACGGCCGGGACCGCTGCGTTGTTCCATAGGCTGTTCGAGGGGGTGAATACGACATCCACCCAGTAGTTGCTGGCTTGATAGGCGGCGGTTGGGAAGGAGTCCGTGGCGCCGTATTTGTATACGCCGTTTCCGCCTTCCGCGCCGTTCGCGAGCGCGAGGAGCGGGCTGTTCGTGTATTGCGTGGTGAAGTAGGGCCTCGTTACCGAATAGAATCCGGATGTGGTGTGGTAGGAGGCGATGTAGGTGGTGTTGGCGGCGATGTTCACGGGTGCGGGGAAGTTCACCTGTTGCCACCCGGATGCGGTCTCGTTGGTGAAGGTCGCGCTCGCGAGCAGCTGGCCGCTGCTGGTCCACAGGCTTCCGACGTGCGTCCCGGTGTTCTGCGGACCCTTGTAGAAGCGGATGCTGTTGATGGTTCCGGCCGTGGCCGCCTTGAATTTCACGCCGGCCGTGCTGGCATTGGCATCGGGCTGGGATTGGACGGCCGGCACGGCCGACGGTGGCCAGATGCTGCAGGGGGAGCACCCTGGGACGACGGTGACGGTCATTTCCGTCGGAGTCCCCTGAATATTTCCGATGTCATCGACCGCTCGGGATTTGACCGTTACCGTTCCGCTGCTGGGCGTTGTCCAGTTGTATCGCCAACTGGTGCGACCCGTTGCCTGAAACCATCTCGTCCCGCCGTCAAATGAAACCTCGACTCCGCCGACGACCCCGCCTCCGGTGTCAGCCGCCGTCCCTTGAACGGGGATGACGGTTCCAGCGGGTACGGTGCCGCCACTTGCCGGATAGGTGATTGCCGATGTGGGCGGAGCGGTGTCCGTTGACGCGACCGCCGGAACCAAACCCGGCTGGATGCTGGCCGGCTGGGTTTTCATGTCGGCCAGCAGGTTGACTGTCGCCTGCTGCATCCGGATATCCGTGGGGGGCGTACCGGCCAAGCGGCCGCCGCCTGCGGGTTTCAAATCATGATTGTCATCGAGTCCCCAGGACCACTGGACGGTCCCCGTGCCGAAGACCAGCGCGCCATTCGCATTCCTGTAGAGCGTAAGGCTGTGTGTCGGGGTTCCGGCGCCGTAGGTGCTGCCGAAGTTAAGCAGGTACGTCGATGATTTGACCAAGGTTGTCTTGGAGAATTTCACCAACCCCGCCGGTGCGAACCCGTTGTCGGATGCTTCGTCCCACTCGTACCCCAGCGTTCCAACGGGAAAGGTCGCCTCCTGGCCGGGTTGCAGGTTGGCAATAGACGTGTTGCGCCAAAGTCGCATGTCTCTATAGTCGGCGGAAACGGTGATGGCATCGTTTGCCGGAGTATTCACCATGTACAACGGTCCCGTTAGGGCGTTCTCGGGTCTTCCGCCATCCGATGGAGGGGAGAAACGGGGATCGCGCCACGTCCCTGTCCACTGTGGACTCGGATCGATCTTGGCGTTGGCGTGAGTCTCCTTGTAGCAGACCAGTGTCCGGAAAGGGGTGCCCGTTGCATCCAGAGAGTTCTCCCATCTGGTTTTCCAGAAAACCTGGTTTCCAGAGAGGAAGATGAGACTCACCCCGTTGTCCCGGGCGTTCTGGACATTGCTTCGCATTTCATTGGACCAGTACTCGTCATGTCCGGAGGAGATGAATATCTTGTGTTCAAGCAGCTCCGCCCCCCGGCTGGCCGTGTCGACATTGCTGGTGTAGCTGACGTCGTACCCGTTGGCCTCGATCCATCTGACCAGAGGGTATTCGGCCATGAAGAAACTGCTGCGCGTAAAAAGCGGGCGGTTGTAGCTGACCTTGTAGGCGCGCCCCACCGGCTTGCCGAGATAGAGGCTGTTACCGCCATACTGGTTGTACGCCTGCCATGTGGTGTCAGAGGTTTGAAGTAAGATATCCGAATTGCGGGAATCGTCCCGGATGATGAATAGGATCTGACTGGTCCCGGCCGTGCCGTCTTCCCGTATCAAATTCGCAGCATAGACTCCGGAAACGGCGTCATTCGGCACCGGCCAGGAGGCCGACAGCCCCCAGTTTCCGCAATCGATTAGACCGGTCGTCGTGTCCCCCAAACAGGCCGGTTGCGTCTGGGGCAAGGTAGCGGAGGGCTCGATCGTCGTTATCAGCCGTGCGCCCATGCCGCCATAATATCCAATGCGGTAAATATCTATACGATAATTGGTCGCATTGGTGTTCACCTTGAATTGGACGTTCTCCCCCTTGTTCACGCTCATTTGAGTGACGTACCCCTCGATGTTGGTGCTCTGGGTCGGTACGTCCCACTGACTGGGAGGAGTGCCCGGCAGACTGTTCTCTATACAGACGACAGAAGTGGGCGGGCAGTCGGCTCTGCGTCTCAGGGCATCGGGAGACCGACTCCTGATCTTCGTGCCGTGTGCGCTGTCAGTCGCGCCCTTGACGGGCGACATCTCATCGGAAGGGGAGGGAGAGGGGATGCGCCTGGAATTGCTCGGCGCCGGCCTGGCGGATTCCATCCCGTTCTCCATCGGGCCTGCCGACGCCATCACGGTCAGCGATGCGGCCTCCGGTGCGGGGAGCGGAGGTAAGGCCGCCCCCAGTAAGCCGAGCATGGCCACCGCGCCGCCTCCGAAGGAGGTCACGCTCCGGAGAATCCGCCGCAACCTCGGACCGGACTGTTGCTTGTCGTCTGGCACTTAAACTCCTCACTCGAACCATCGCAGTAGATGACTAGACGACTGAAAGCCTGACAATCTGATGACCGAAAGGGGCCAGGGACGCTCCCACCTGGGGGTGTCCTTGCCAGACCTTTATTGAGCTTCTGTTGAAGGGGGACACTCCTGACGGCCGCGTTGACTCTGGTGACGTGCCCTCAGCAGACCGGACCCGGGCCTCATGGACGACGCTGGCGCCGCCGAGACGGGTGGCGGTGAGCCGACGCTCTCGGATTTCGAGGGCTGAGACCGTGAACGTGGCAGTTCGCCATCGACCGGATCCGATGCACCGCCACCGCGATCAGCTGTGATCTGCTCACCTGGTTCTGCCTGCTGTGCCGCGACGACGATCTCGTGACCGCCGAACTCCGCCGCATCGCGGGCCGCCCCTCCCGCGTCCAGTCCCGGTGATACATCCGCACGGCTGCGCGTCTGGCTTTCTCCGTTCTCCATGTCCACGCGCACTCGCCTGATCCCGCGCCGCACGACGGCCTTGGGCCGAGTAGGTCACCATGGCCGTCGTGCGGGCTGCAGGCATTGCCCGCACCAGCCTGCCGGCGGCAAGCCGCCCGGACGATCAGAAGGACATCTGCGGGCCCGTGGAACCTCGCCCGGCGGGCGTGAGCCAGGCCGCCACGCCGCCCGGACACCGAAATCAGTGGTCGGCCACGGCGTCAGCCGACCACACCTTTGACCAGGAAAGATCGAGGCTAAGGCGAAACGAACATCACGTCGACCCGGTAGTCGCCGGACCGGTAGGAGCCGGTCGGGAAGGAGTTCTTCGCGCAACATTTGTATACGCCGTTTCCGCCTTCCGCGCCGTTCGCGAGCAGCCGGCCGCCGCCGGTCCACAGGCTTCCGACGTGCGTCCCGGTGTTCTGCGCACCCTTGTGGAAACGGATGCCGCTGACGGCTCCGGCCGTGGTCGTCTTGAATTCGATGCCGAGCGTAACGGCCTTGGAGACGGGATCACGTTGGACGGCCGGGACCGCCGCTTCGTTCAAGAGTTATCCGCAGGGGTGAACACGACATCCACCCAGTAGTTGCTGGCTACATAGGCGTCGGTTGGGAAGGAGTTCGCGGCACCGTATTTGTATACGCCGTTTCCGCCTTCCGTGCCGTTCGCGAGCGCGAGGAGCGGGTCGTTTGTGTATTGCGTTGTGAAGTAGGGTCTCGTTACGGAATAGAATCCGGATGTGCTGTGGAAGGAGGCGATGTAGGTGGTGTTGGCGGCGATGTTAACGGGTGTGGGGAAGTTCACCTGTTGCCACCCGGACGCGGTCTCGTTGGTGAAGGTCGCGCTCGCGAGCAGCTGGCCGCCGCTGGTCCACAGACTTCCGACGTGCGTCCCGGTGTTCTGCGCACCCTTGTAGAAACGGATGCCGTTGACGGTCCCGGCCGTGGTCGCCTTGAATTTCACGCCGGCCGTACTGGCTTTGGGATCGGGGTGGGACTGGGTGGCCGGGACCGTTGCGTTGTCCCATAGGCTGGCCTGCACGGTCTGGATCAGTTCGGGCGACCTGCTCGGGGCGAAATGGACGATGGCCTCACCGTCGTGGGTATCGCCGCCGAGATAGACGGCAGTGATCGAACGCTGCCCGGCGGCCAGGCTCGAGGTCGTGAAGGTGGCAGGGCCCGAGTTGTCGTGCCAGCCCGAGCCGATGATGGTCGAGCCATCCTTGAAGACCACCTCGCCCTGGGGGACGAGCGAGCCCGTGACCGGGCTCACCACGGCGGTGAAGGTGACCGGTTGTTCCTGCTGGGAGGGGTTGGCCGACGTGGTCAGGGTTGTCGTGGTCGGCGGGTCGTTCGGCACGCTGATACGGGTTTTCGGTGGGTCACTGGCGCCTTGGAGCGTGACCGTGTTGTTGAGCGCGAAGGCGCGGCCGTAGAGGGTGGCGCCGGGGCTCACCGTCACCGATGTCAGCGCCAGAACGTTTCCCCGGAAGGTGGAGAACGTCCCGAGCGTCGCGGAGTCGCTGACCCGCCAGAAGACATTGTCCTCTTGGGCGCCGTTCACAAGGTTGATGTTGCTGACGTTTGCCGCGGAGAGGGTGGACGCATTGAAGATGAAGACCGCGTCCGGATCATCGTCGGCATCGAGTGTGAGCGTCCCGGTTATTCCGAAGGTGCCGTTGGCGGAGTTGTAGACGCCCGGGGTCCTGGTCGTTCCGCCGAGCTCTGTCGGTATGGTGACGACAGGTGTCCGCCCGGCGATGTCGTTGTAGGCGGCGACCAGGTCGGCTTTGGCGCCGGACGCCGTAGCGTCGCCCACGTGGACGGCTCCGCTCACCGTGCCGGGTGGGAATCCGGTCACCGAGCTGCCCGGACTCACTCCGAGGTCTCCGGTGATCGCCGTGAGATTCGTATTCGTCACGGCGGTCCCGGCCAGAACGCCGAAGGACGCGGCGTCGCCGAGACTCACCGGTGCCTGATCCGCGTTCGCGCTGTGTGGCGTTCCGACGAGCACGTCCATCGACAGGACGGTTGTCAGCAGTACTACAAGCCAAGAGCGACCGACGCTCCGCCAGAGAAAGCCGCGGTGACCGGTTTCACGCTTCAGCTGTGCCGGTGAAGTCGTACTGGCCGGTTGCTCGGGTGGGCTGTGATGGGATTTGGACATGGGAGTCAACTCTCCGGTGATCTCAGGTGTCGGACCTTGCGTGCAGTCCGTACGTTAAGGATCAACCTCGCGATCCCTGCTTACTTCTGCCCGGTTGGTCACTGTTTTTAATAAAAATTAAAGATGCTGGTGGTGAGAAACGCCGACCTGACATCTTGGTTCCCGTTGAAGGCGCCGCGATTCATGAGAGCGGACAAGGATTTGCCGATGTCATTATGTGTCTACAGTGAATCGCGGGTCGAATTCCATCGACGCTTGTTTAAAGCAGAATTCACCTGCAGATATCTTCCGTGGCCAGTGCCCTGAGTGGGTTCGCTGTCCAGCCTCAGGCTTCCCTGGCAGATTACAGTGTCTTTGATTGTTTTCATGAGAGAACCCGCTTCGGACGGCCGCTTATGGCCGCTTACCCGGCCAGGGCGCTCAAGGCGATTAGGGGGCGCACTCTCGCATGGCAACGGGCAGGGCGCCGGCGGGACAGGGCGACCCCGGTGCCGCCGGCGATCGATCCTCGATCGCCGACGGCACCGCTTTGACCACTTGACGACAGGCATCCATCCCGACCTGGACAGACCCGGGCCAGGATTTTCAGCGGGCACCCAGGGCGGATGGCGGGGTGATGACGGTGAACAGGGCGTAGCAGGTTGATCCCCAGGCCGGATCCGGAATCGGGGGAGGTGCGGTGAGAATGCGCTTGGTCTCGGCAAGGGTGCCGTCCGAAGTCAACACCGCGATCCGAGGGCTGCTGAAGGGGGTGGTGGCTTCGGTCAAAGAGACGCCGATCACGCCGGTGGGGTAACTCGGCACTGCGGACAGGCCATGCCACGCCTGTGGCGGGGCGGTCCGGGGATTCTTGATCCGGGTGATACCACCTACGGCATGGGCGGTGAAGTTTGTATCAAATGGTGGAAATGTAAGCGAAGTCGGCGCCGTATCGATGCTGAAAATCATCACAGGCGGGCCATTCTGTCTTTCCTCCCCCCTTTTTTCGAGCGGTCCCTGTTTTTTGCCGCTGCCTTTTTCGCCGGACGGTCCTCTCGGTCCGAGAGGACCCCGGCGCCGGCCGTCCCGTCGGTGCCCGCACCGATCACACCGGCACCGACAGGACTTCCGGTGACGATGTCCGCGGGCCGGATGGAGAGTGGCGCCTCCATCCGTCTGCCGGTCCAGGAGAGTGGTCCCGGCCGTTTCGGTGGTCATACTTGCCGAGGTCGCTCCCGGAGTCGGGGATTCCAGTGTTCCGCAGGCTGTCGCCGATGCGGCGACCGCCGTGTTCCTGCGAGGAATCAATGGGTTCTCCCTGCGGCGAAAATCGGATTTTCGAGTCACCGCATTGCATGGCGGTGCAAACGAGAGATGCCCATTCATGAAGTGGTGATGCTTGATCGAAGTTACGATTGGGGCAAACAAACGACACGCCGAGATAAAAGGTGTCCGTTTGGTCGGTATCTTTCGTGATCTCAACTCATTTAGTGAACGCGCGCCGTTGTGCCGTTATCCGATTACCGTGGGAGGCGAGGTCCAGGCACAGGCGCATGCCGTGGTTCCGGAGTGCCCGGCTGATGAGACACCGGATATGGCGGTGCGGGTCACAAGTCGCCTGCGAGGCAGGACGTCATGAGGCCCCGCGAACAGGTGATTGCCAATGGCGCCTGTTCCTGCGGAGCCTCGTTGTCGTTGACTCTGCCGTGTCCGCGGCCAGTGGGCGGTCGGCGCACCAGAACGGGTGCCGACGGCTCTGGGGGTACGGCAAGGCGGTGGGTGGTGCCGTCGGAGTCGGCGGGCGCTGTCCCGTTCGGCATCCTCGATCTCACGATCTGAGAACGCCGGAGTCAGGAAAAGGTGCTGATCTATGTCGTCCCGCGGTCGAGCACCTGCTGATTCACCACGGGTGATTCGCTCGGGGCGAAGTTGACCCAGGCCTCGCCGACGGAGGTGCCACCGGCCACGTAGACGGCCGTGATGGGGTGCACGCCTTTGGTGAGTTCCGCGGTCGTGAACGTCGCGACGCCGAGGTCGTCGAGCATGGCCGAGCCGATGACGACGGAGTCGTCCTTGAAGAGCACTGTATTGGTGGGGCTGACCCCATGGAAGTCCCCGCTGACCCTGGCGACGAAGGTGACCGGATCCCCCAATCGGGACGGGTTCAACGACGAGGTGAGGGACGTATCGGTCTCTGGGGCGTTCGGCAGCATGATCTGGGTGGCCGGCAGGATGGTCGTGCCGTTCAAGGTGACCACGTTGTTCAGCGCCATGGCGCGGCCGTGCATCGCCGCGCCCGTCATCACCTTGACATCGTTCAGGGCCAGGACGGTCCCACGAAAGGTGGAGTATTCCCCCAGGGTCGCCGAATCGCCGACCTGCCAGATGATGTTGTCCTCCTGGGCGCCGTTCGTGAGGTCGATGTTGCTGGTCTTTGCCGTGTTGAGAGCGGAATCGGCTTGGAAGATGAAGGTTGCGTCCGGGTCGCCCTGAGCGTCGAGTGTGAGCGTCCCGGCTAGCTCGAAGACGCCTCCGGGAGTGTCGTAGACACCCGGCGTGATGGTCGCCCCTTCTCCAAGGTTCGGCGGGATGGTGGCGGTGGGTGTCCGCCCGGCCGCGTCGTTGTAGGCGGCGACCGCGTCGGCCTTTTCCTTCTGCGCCTCTGCATCGTTCTGGTGCACCTCTCCGCGCACTATCCCCGGTGGGAAGCCGGTCATCGTGATGCCCGGACTCAGGGCGACCGTACCGATGATCGTGGTGAGATCCGTGCTTGTGACCGCGTTGCCGGCCAGGACCGCGCAGTCCTCGGCCTGCCCGAGGGTCACCGGCTGTATGTCTGCGTTCGCGCTGAGTGGCGTCACAAGGGGAATGCCCAATGTGAGGACGGCTGCGAGAGCCGCTTCCAGGTAGGGGCTGAGGCCATTCCGGCGGAGAGCGCGAGGGCGATCACTATTTATCATAAGATTGTCCCTTTGTCCGGTAATTTGAAATCAATATGCACCTGAGCAATCGACCTTACTGTTGTCGTTCTCGCCATCCTGAATCGACATGCGGCGGACCCGCGAAATGCTGAGGCGACACGCCCAGGGGCCGCCAAATCAATGTTGTGAGAACACTCGGCTCCTACAGTCAGGTCATATATCACTTGAAGTGACGGGGGTCCTGACATGGGAGAGAAGCTGGTCGTTGTCGGCCAGGGTTACGTCGGCCTGCCTCTGGCGATGCGGGCGGTCGACGCGGGGTTCGACGTCGTGGGGATCGACCTGGACGAGTGGCGGGTCAAGCGGCTCAACGCCGCCGAGTCCTATGTCGAGGACGTCGGCGATGACCTGCTGGCCGCCGCCTTGGACTCCGGCCGTTACCGGGTCAGCGCCGACTACGCCGACGCGGAGGCGTTCGACATCTGCGTGATAACCGTGCCCACGCCGCTCCGCGAGGGCGTCCCCGATCTCCGTCACATCGGCTCGGCGGGCCAGTCCCTCGCCCCGCTGCTACGGCGGGGCGCGACGGTGATCCTGGAGTCCACCACCTACCCCGGGACCACCGAGGAGTACCTCCGGCCCCTGCTGGAGGAGGGCTCCGGGCTGCACGCGCCCGAGGACTTCTCCCTCGGCTACAGCCCGGAGCGGATCGATCCGGGCAATGCCCGGTGGCGCCTGGAGAACACGCCGAAGGTCGTGTCCGGAATCGACGCGGTCTCCCTGGAGAGGATCCAGGCGTTCTACGGGCGGATCGTGCAGAAGGTCGTTCCCGTCTCCTCGCTGCAGGTGGCCGAGCTGTGCAAGCTCCTGGAGAACACCTTCAGGCACGTCAACATCGCCCTGGTGAACGAGTTGTCGATCTTCGCGCAGCAGCTCGGGATCGACGTCTGGGAGGCGATCGACGCCGCCTCCACCAAGCCGTTCGGCTACATGCGCTTCACCCCGGGGCCCGGTGTCGGCGGGCACTGCCTGCCGATCGACCCCTCGTACCTGTCCTGGAAGGTCAAGCGCAGCCTGGGGCACAACTTCCAGTTCGTGGAACTGGCCAACGACATCAACGACCACATGCCGGACCAGGTCGTGCGCCGGGTCGGCCTCGCGCTGAACCGCCTGCGCAAGCCGGTCAACGGCAGCCGGGTGCTCGCGCTCGGCCTCGCGTACAAGAAGAACGCCGGAGACTGCCGCGAGTCGCCCGCGATCGACGTGGTCAGGGGCCTGCGCAAGCTGGGCGCGGACGTACGGGCCGCGGACCCGCATGTGGACTGCTTCCTGCTGCCGGAAGGCGTCGAGATCGTCGCCTTCTCGGAGCGGGAGCTGGCGGCGGCGGACGTGGTGCTGGTCCTCACCGACCACGACCACTTCGACTACGAGCTCGTCCAGCGGGCGAGCGCCTTCGTCCTCGACACCCGGAACCGGTGCCGCGGGCCCAACGTCGAGAGGCTTTGACCTCCCGGCGCGGGGTCCGCGGCTCCGCGGAGGGTCACGGCTTCATGACGCGGGCGATCAGCTCCTCGACCTGGCCGTTGAGCTTGGCCCCCCGGGGCCACCCGGCGTAGTGGGTGAGGAAGACGACGATCTCGCGCAGCTCGTCGGGGGTGAGGTCACCGGTCCTCAGCGCCGCGTCCAGTTGGAGCCCGACGACGTCGTCCATGCCCTGCCCGACGAGCAGGCCGACCAGCAGCAGCCGCCGGTCGCGGGTCGAGATCCCCTCCCTGGACCACACCTCGGCGAACAGGTGCTCGACGGTCATCCCGAAGAAGTCGCCCGGCCCGTCCCCGACGTGATCCCAGCCGTAGACCTGTTTCATGATCTCCAATCCGCGCTTCCGGCGGTCAGGAGTGGTGTCATCCGTGTGATCGCTCATGGGGCACTCCGAGTCCGTCGGCCAGCTGTTCCAGGGCGAGGGCGGCCAGGGGGGTCTCCACCCCTCTGGCCCGTGCCAGTTCCAGTGCGAGGGTAAGGTCTTTCTCCCTCAGAGTCCTAACATGTAGCAATATGTCGTACCAGGGATCGTCCGGCGTTACAGGTCCCGTCGTCTTCCTCAACATGATCGCCCCCGGGCCGCTGGTGATCGCGTCCGAGTGCTTGACGGCCCGCGCCGGCGCCTTCGGTGAGATCCCGCACGACTCGGCCCTGATGTCGTGCACGAGCAGCCCGCCGGGCCAGCCGGCCAGGTGCGTGGCTATCGGCGCGCCCATCTGCCCCAGCCCGATGAATCCGAGTCTCAACGGAGAACCCCCTCGTTGATTCGAAGGTCACACGATCGGGGTTGCGTCCACGTTGCGCCGCTCATGACCGGATCACCTGCCCGCCGTCCACGTTGAAGATCTGCCCGGTGATCCAGCCCGCCTCCTCCGACAGCAGGAACAGGCACATCCCCGTCAGGTCCTCGGGCCGGCCGAGCCGCTTGAGTGCCAGGTCACCGACCATCTGCCTGCGGTAGCCCTCGGGGACCACCGTCCGGGTGGCCTCGGGGTCGGTGGGGCCGGGGGCGATCGCGTTGACCCGGATGCCCATGCCGCCGAGTTCGTGGGCGAGCTGCTGGGTCAGGCCGTTGATACCGACCTTGGCCAGGCCTTGAACTCCTCCCCGGCCTGAAGGCCGGAGACTCTCCCGTCGCGTCGCGGTTCGGCCGCTGGGACCCGGCTCCTTCCCTCGTCGAGTGAGGTCGCTCGTTCCTCACGACCTCACTCTCCTCAGTCCAGTCCCCGGCGCGGCCTCACGGGATGGTCCCTCAGGGCGGTTCGCCTGGTCCTTCCCTGGTAGCAGTAGCCGGTGCGGCCTCACGGGCACTCCTCAGTCCGGGGGAAGATGGTTCCGGCCGTGGTGGCGAGGAGGCCGGGGAGGTCGCGGCAGGAGAGGTGGCCCATTCCCGCCTGGACCAGCGCGCCGTAGAAGGCCAGCTCGAAGGCCTGCAGGGCGGCGGGGGAGGCGTCGGTGGCGCCGGAGATCCGTTCGTGGACACGGAGCCGGATGCGGGCACGCAGCCGGAGGACGTTGGGCTCGTCGGCGAGCATCGCGGTGATGCCCCGGCTGCGCGGCACCGTACGGGTGCGGGAAAGTCGTGATAATCGGGGTATGCGGTTCGACGTTCTCGGCCCCACCCGGATCCGGCTCGATGATGGGCGCGCGGTCGTCGTGGGCGGGCCGCGGATGCGCGCGCTGCTCGTGATGCTCCTGCTCGACGTGGGAAAGGTCGTGACCACCGAACGGCTGATCGGCGGCCTGTACGGCGCCGATCCGCCCGCGGGCGTCGCCAATGCCCTGCAGTCGCAGGTCTCGCGGCTGCGCAGGGCACTCGGTGCCCAGGAAGTGATCGAGTTCCACCCGGCGGGCTACCGGCTCGTGGCCGGTGCCGATGCCGTCGACGCCCACCGCTTCGAGCGGCTCGCCGCCGAAGGCCGGCGTCTCCTGGCCTCCGGCGACCACGGGCGGGCGGTCGAATCGCTGGGCGAGGCGCTCTCGCTGTGGCGCGGGCCCGTGCTCGCCGACGTGGCGGAGTTCCCGTTTGCCCAGGCACCCTCGGCCAGGCTGGAGGAGCTCCGGCTCGACTGCGTGGAGGATCGCCTGCAGGCCGAGCTGGAACTGGGCCGCCACCGTGAGCTGGTGGCCGAGCTACAGGAGCTGACCGCCGCACATCCCCTCAGAGAGCGGCTGTACGGGCAGCTGATGCGCGCCCTGTACGGCTCGGGCCGGCAGGTCGAGGCGCTGGAGGTCTACGACAGGGCCAGACGGATCCTCGGTGAGGAGTTCGGCGTGGACCCGTCGGCGGAGCTGGCCGCCGTGCACCTGGCGGTGCTCAGGGCCGATCCCGAACTGACCGGTGCCCCCGCCGCCGGTGCCCCACCCCTCCGGTCGGGTCTGCGGGCCCCGCTGACCAGCTTCGTCGGCAGGGAAGACGAGATGTCCGAGCTCCGCGCGCTGCTCGGTGAGGCGAGACTGGTCACCCTGGTCGGCCCCGGCGGCGCGGGCAAGACCAGGTTGGCCGGTGAGGTCGCCGCCGGGGAGCAGGGGGAGGTGTGCTTCGTGGAGCTGGCCCCCGTCTTCGACGGCGGGGAGGTGGCCCAGGCAGTCCTCGGGGCGATGGGGGTCCGCGACGCCCGGCTGTTCCCCGGCCCCGGCCGGCCGGTGCCCACCCCCCTCGCCAGGCTGGTCGCGGTGCTGGCCGGTCGTCCGCTGCTGCTCGTCCTGGACAACTGCGAGCACCTGGTGGCGGAGGCCGCCGAGCTCGCCGACCGCCTGCTCGCCGCCTGCCCGGCGCTGCGCGTCCTGGCCACCAGCAGGGAGGCGCTCGGCATCACCGGGGAGGTGATCCACCCGGTCGCGCCGCTGCCGGTGCCGAGGGTCGGCACAGTTGCCGGGGAGGCCACGGCCTACCCGGCCGTGCGACTCCTCGCCGACAGGGCGGCCGCCGTGTGCCCCGGTTTCCGTGTCGACGACACCAACGTCGAGCAGGTGCTGGACATCTGCCGGGCACTGGACGGCCTGCCCCTCGCTCTGGAGTTGGCCGCGGCACGCCTGCGCTCCCTGCCGGTGACCGAGGTGGCCTCCCGGCTGGGCGACCGGTTCCGGCTGCTGTCGCGTGGCAGCCGCACCGCGCTGCCCCGGCACCAGACGCTGCGCGCCGTGGTCGCCTGGAGCTGGGACCTGCTCGACGACGACGAGCGGTCGCTGGCCGGGCGGCTGACCGTCTTCGTGGGTGGCGCGACGCTGGAGGCGGTCGGGCGGGTGTGCGGGCTGCCGGAGGCCGAGGCCGTCGACCTGCTGAGCTCCCTGGCGGAGAAGTCGCTCATCGAGCGGGTGGGCGGGCGCTACCGCATGTTGGAGACCATCCGCGCGTATTGCGCGGAACGGCTGGCCGAGACCGGCGAGACCGAGGTGCGCCGCGAGGCGCATGCCTCGTACTACACGGATCTGGCGGCCACGGCGGACCGCCGGCTGCGCGGCGCCGGGCAGCTGGAGTGGTTGCGAAGGCTGGACGAGGAGCGCGACGACCTGCACGCCGCGCTGCGCTGGGCCGTCGACACCGGCAGGACCGGGCAGGGGCTGCGCCTGCTGGCCGGGCTCGCCATGTACTGGTGGATGCGGGGTCGCCGCTGGGAGGGCGCGGGCCTGGCCACCGACCTGCTCGGTGTGATCGGGCCGGCCCCGGTGGAGGGACTGGAGGAGGAGTACGCCATCTGCGTGCTCGTCGCCTTTGGTGGCGAGTCGCGGTCGCCCCGGCTGCTGGCCCTGCTGGAGGCGGCCGCACCGCTCGTTCCGGCGATCGACCAGCCGTACCGGTGGCCGTTTCTGGCCATGCTGCAGGCGATGTTCACCGGCCCGGTCGCGGACCTCCGCTCCCACCGGCCGCGGATCCCGGCCATCGCCGACCCGTGGGTCCGGGCTCTGTCCCACTTCGGCTGCGGCTACTTGCAGCTGTACGACGGCGACGCCGGGGGCGCCGAGCGCTCCTTCGAGGACGCGCTGGAGCTGTTCGGCTCCATCGGGGAGCGGTGGGGCAGTGCCCTCACCCTGGCCGAGCTCGCCGACCTGCGGCAGGACGTGGCGGCGTCGCGCGCGCTGGCCGACGAGGCGCTCCGGCTGGCCGAGGAGCTCGAATCGGCCGAGGACATCGCGGATCTCATCTGCCGCAGGGCCCTGGGAATCGTGCGTGAGGGCGACCTCGCGACCGCTCACGCCGAGTACCTGCGCGCGGCCGTGTACGCCCGCAGGGCGGGCACGCCCGATGTGATGGCCAAGGTACGGCACGGGCTCGCCGAGCTCGCCAGGCTCCGCGGCGAGCTGGACGAGGCCCGCACCCTCGCCCGCGAGGCACTGGACCTGTGCCCGCAGGAGTGGTACGCCGCAGAGGAGACGCGGTTGCGCATCACCGTCGAACTGGGCCGGATCTCCACGTCGAGCGGAGACGGGGCCGGGGCGAGGGCCTGGTACCGCGAGGCGCTGGAACCGGCGCTCCACCGCTACCTGCTCGTGGCGGGTTCGGCGATCGAGGGCCTGGCGGAGGTCGTGCTGCTGGAGAACGACGTCCGGGGAGCGGCCCGGCTGCTGGGGGCGGCCACGGCTCTCAGCGGCGCCGCGGCGGCGCACCCGGACGCGGCCCGGGTCACGGCAGCCGTCCGCGCCCGGATCGGCGGCGCCGGGTACGAGAAGGAGTGGCGTGCGGGAACCCGCATGTCGCGGAGCGAGGTGCTTTCGATGCTCGAGGCATGACCATGTCCGGGTGACTCCGACCGCGCGGTTGTCAGTGGCCGTCAGTGGTTGTCAGTGGCCGTCAGCACGAGGTGCGCGGGCCGTCAGCGACGACGATCACGATGGCGGGCATGACCGATCACCTCCCGATCACCGACCGCCGCAGGCGGGCGACCCTCGCCGTCGCCTGCCTGGCGGCGCTGCTGCTCTCCGTTGACGTCACAGTCCTGCACCTCGCCCTTCCCCAGTTGGTCGCGGACCTGCGGCCCTCGGCCACCCAGATCCTGTGGATCGGCGACGCGTACGGTTTCGCGCTCGCCGGCCTGCTGATCACGATGGGCAACCTCGGCGACCGGATCGGCCGCAGGAGGCTGCTCCTCATCGGCGCCACGGCCTTCGGGGTGGCCTCGGCGGT
The DNA here is from genome assembly GCF_040298085.1 of Streptosporangium sp. NPDC001681. Lineage (NCBI taxonomy): Bacteria > Bacillati > Actinomycetota > Actinomycetes > Streptosporangiales > Streptosporangiaceae > Streptosporangium > Streptosporangium sp. NPDC001681. Next base: position 133,015 of record NZ_JBEOZN010000006.1, read on the forward strand.
GACCGCCTACGCGCCCACCCCCGAACTGCTCATCGCGGCCCGCGTCCTGCTCGGCGTGGCGGGTGCCACGATCATGCCCTCCACTCTGTCGATCATCCGTAACGTCTTCACCGACCCGAGGCAGCGGACCACGGCGATCGGTCTGTGGAGCGGGATGGGCGCGGCGGGGTTCGCCCTGGGGCCGGTGGTCGGCGGTCTGCTGCTCGATCACTTCTGGTGGGGGTCGGTCTTCCTGATCAACGTGCCGGTGATGGCGCTCATCGTGGTCGTCGGCCTCGCCGTGCTGCCGGAGTCACGCAACCCCGCCGCGGGGCGGGTGGATCCCGCGAGCGTGTTGCTCTCCCTCGTCGGCGTCACCTCTTTGATCTACGCTGTAAAGGAGGCGGCCGGTCACGGTCTCACGGATGCCGGAGTACCGGTGGCGGCGGTCGTGGGGATCGCCGCGCTGGTGATGTTCGCCCGGCGGCAGGCTCGGCTGGCCGAGCCGCTGATCGACGTTCGTCTCTTCCGGCGCCGGGCCTTCACCGCGTCGGTCGGCGCCAACCTCATCGCCATCTTCGGCATGTCCGCGCTGTCGCTGATCTTCGCCTGGTACTTCCAGCTGGTCCTGGGCTGGTCGCCGCTGCGTGCCGGTCTCGCGGGACTGCCCGGTGGCCTGTCGGCGGCGGTCGGCGGGGTGCTGGCGGCCGGGTTGATCACCCGATGGGGCCGGGCCAGGGTGGTGGCACTGGGCCTGGCGATGGCCGCCGCGGCCTTCGCCTGCTACAGCCGGGTCGGGCTCGACACCCCCTACCTCTACTTTCTCGTTCCCATGATCGTCTGCGGGGTGGGCATCGGGCTGACGTTCGCGGTCACCAACGACACGGTGCTCGCGAGCGTGCCCAGGGAGCGGGCCGGTGCCGCGGCGGCGATCTCCGAGACCTCCTTCGAACTGGGCGGCGCGTTGGGCATCGCGATCTTGGGCAGCATCCTGACCGGTGTCTACCGGGGCGACCTCCGGCTCCCGGCGGGGGTGCCGGGCGAGGTGACCGCCGCCACGGCGGAGTCGCTGCCCACCGCTCTGAGGGCCGCCGCGGCGCTCCCGGCCGAGCTGGGGGAGGTCGTCGCCGAGGCGGCCAGGCGGGCCTTCGTCACCTCGGTCGGGGTGACCTCGCTCGCCGCCGCGGTGCTGATCGCGGTCCTCGCCGCGGTCTCGCTCGCCGGTCTGCGCGGCGTGCCCGACGTGATCCCCGAAGAACTCCTTTCCGAACCGCGTGGCTGACCTGTAAGGCGCACGGATCACGTGGGTGCCGCGGCCCGCCACAAGGGGGGCGATTTCACTCGTGGCGGGAGAGCCGTGAAATCCTGAGAAGTCAGGAAAGGGGAAGCGGATGGGATGCGCGCTTGTCACCGGGGCCTCGCGGGGGCTCGGTGCCGCCATCGCCGTGCGGCTCGCCGAGGACGGCTGGACCGTCGCCGTCAACTACGCCCACGACACCGCGGGTGCCACGGCCGTCGTCGAGCGTATCTCCGCGGCCGGGGGCCGGGCGTGCGTGGCCCGCTTCGACGTGACGGACGAGGAGTCGGTACGGCGGGGGATCGCGGAGGTGGCCGAGAAGGCGGGACCGGTCGAGATCGTGGTCAACAACGCGACCGGGCCCCAGCCGCTGGTCCCCCTCGCCGAGCAGACCTGGGAGCATCACCTCGACCAGCTCCGGTTCTTCGTCAAGGCGCCGCTGCTGATCCTGCGGGCCGTGCTGCCCGCGATGCGCGAGGCCGGCCGGGGCCGGATCGTCAACGTGGGCAGCGAGGTCGTCGACCTGGGCAACGTCGAGATGGGGCACTATGTCGCGGCCAAGGCGGCGCTGCACGGTCTGACCCGTTCCTGGGCCAACGAGCTCGGACGGTACGGCATCACCGTCAACACCGTCGAGCCCGGCTGGATACCGGTGGAGCGCCACGAGGGAATGGACGTCGAGGAGTACCGTGCGGGCCTGCCGCTGGGCCGGATGGGGGTGCCCGCCGAGGTGGCCGACGCGATCGCCTTCCTGGCCTCGCCCGGCGGCCGTTTCATCACCGGCCAGCGCCTGGCGGTCAACGGCGGCAACACCATGTCCTGAGGCGCGCGGGCCACCGCCGGCCCCGCCTCCGGGACGCGTCGATCCCGTTTCCGGCCGGCACTCGTTCCCGGCCCGTGGTCCACGTGCTCCCGGCGCCCGGGTCCGAGCCGTCGCGAGAGCGCCGGTCGCCGGCCCGTGTCCTGACGGCCTGCCGGCCCGCCCGGCTCGGACAGTGCCCGCCCAGCTCCTGAGAGCGCTCTCAGTAGGGTGGAGTTTGGGCCGTCCGGCCAGGGGTGATGTGGCTGTATCGCGTTGCGAAGGGCCTGGTGGGCGGGGTTTGCAAGTCATGGGCCAGGCATCGAACAGGAGTTCAGTCGAGAGAGCGCTCTCGCGAAACTATTGACTCGGCAGCGTCACAGCGTAAGGATCTGCGAAGTGCGGACTCGGGGGCCGCCACGACCGTCGCTGTGCCTGGAGAACGGACCTTCGATGATCAGACCCTTCGCCCGGCCGGGCGCCAACCGGAGCCGGCTCGCGGTACTGGCGAGCCTCACAGTCCTGGCGGCCGGTGTCGCCGGAATCCCGAGCGCGGGCGCCGAGACCGCGACGGGCGGCCGGCAACCGGTGATCGGCAAGCCGGCCCTGGACGCCCGCGGCTGCGCCCGCATCGAGAAGAAGCTGCCCGCCCTCGCCGAGTGGCCCAAGGTCGACAGCGCCATCGATCAGAACCGGTCGGACGAGAAGCGGGTGGCGAAGATCCTCGCGGGCATGACGCTCGCCGAGAAGGTCGGCCAGATGACCCAGCCGGAGATCACCGCGATCACTCCCGACGAGGTCAAGCAGTACTTCATCGGCTCGGTGCTCAACGGCGGCGGCGCGTGGCCCAACCGTGACAAGCACGCCGCGCCGAAGGCCTGGCTCGACCTCGCCGACGCCTACTGGAACGCCTCCGTCGCCACCCGGACGAAGATCCCCGTCATCTGGGGCATCGACGCCGTCCACGGCAACAACAACGTCTACGGCGCGACGGTCTTCCCGCACAACATCGGCCTGGGCGCCGCGCAGGACCCGTGCCTGGTGCGTGACATCGGGGCGGCGACCGCCAGGCAGATTCGCGCGACCGGCCAGGACTGGGCGTTCGCGCCCACCCTCGCCGTCCCCCTCGACGACCGGTGGGGCCGTACCTACGAGGGCTTCTCGGAGGACCCCCGGATCACCCGCGCGTACGGCTACGAGGCGGTCAGGGGACTGCAGGGCAAGCACCCGCGCGGCATCGGCTCCGACGGCGTCATCGCCACCGCGAAGCACTTCATCGGTGACGGCGGCACCGTCAAGGGCGTGGATCAGGGGGTCAACCCCTCGTCCGAGGCCGAGATGATCAACGTGCACGGCCAGGGCTACTACAGCGCGCTCGCGGCCGGCGCCCAGAGCGTGATGGCGTCGTTCAACAGCTGGACCAACGCCGACCTGGGTATCAACGAGGGCAAGCTGCACGGCAGCAAGCGAGCCCTCACCGACATCCTCAAGCAGAAGATCGGCTTCGACGGCATCGTCGTCTCCGACTGGAACGGCATCGGCCAGGTCGCCGGGTGCACCAATGCGAGCTGCCCGCAGGCGATCAACGCGGGCATCGACGTGGTCATGGTGCCCAACGACTGGAAGGCGTTCATCGCCAACACGATCGCCCAGGTCCAGAGCGGTGAGATCCCGATGGCGCGCATCGACGACGCGGTGACCCGCATCCTGCGCGTGAAGCTGCGCACCAACGTGCTCGACGGGCCGAAGCCCTCCAAGCGCGCCTTCGCCGGTTCCACCGACGCGCTGCAGGCGAGGAAGCTCGCCAGGGAGGCGGCGCGCAAGTCGCAGGTCCTGCTCAAGAACAACGGCAAGGTCCTGCCGCTGGCCGCGAACTCCAAGGTCCTCGTGGTCGGCAAGAGCGCCGACAGCCTGCAGAACCAGACCGGCGGCTGGACTCTCACCTGGCAGGGCACCGGTAACGTCAACGCCGACTTCCCCAACGGCACGACGATCCTCGGCGGCCTGCGCGAGGCGCTCGGCGCGGCCAACGTCACCTTCAACGAGACCGGCGAGGGCGTCGACCCCTCGGCGTACGACGCGGTCATCGCGGTGATCGGCGAGACGCCGTATGCCGAGGGCGTCGGGGACCTCGCGCGGCGCTCGCTGGAGGCCGCCAAGATCTACCCCGCCGACCTCGCCGTGCTGGAACGGGTCAGCGGCAAGGGCGCGCCCGTCGTCACCGTCTATGTCAGCGGCCGGCCGCTCTGGGTCAACAAGGAGCTCAACCGCTCCGACGCCTTCGTCGCCGCGTGGCTGCCGGGCACCGAGGGCGGCGGCGTCGCCGACGTGCTCGTCCGGGGCAGGTACCGCGACGGTTTCACCGGCAAGCTGCCCTACTCCTGGCCCAAGAGCGCCTGCCAGACGCCGCTCAACGCGGGCACCGAGGGCTATGACCCGCTCTTCCCGCTCGGCTACGGCCTGCGCAACGGCCAGACGGGGTCGGTCGGCACGCTCGACGAGACCGCGCCCGAGTTCGGCTGTGGCGGGCAGGGCGGCGGCGGTGAGGCGACCGAGGATCTGGAGATCTTCAACCGGACCGACATCGCGCCCTACAAGAGCTTCATCGGTTCGGCGGAGAACTGGGGCGGCACCGAGATCGGCGCCGACGGCCAGGCGTCGCACGCCGAGATCTCCGTGGTGCAGTCAGACGTCAACGTGCAGCAGGACGGTCTGAAGGCGACCTGGAGCGGCACGGGCCCGGCCCAGATCTACATGCAGGACCCGGCGGGCGGCTCCGATCTTCGGGGCTATCTCAACTCCGACGCGGCTCTGGTCTTCGACACGATCGTCCACCAGGCCCCGGCCGCCAGGACCGTGCTCAGCGTGCACTGTGTCTATCCGTGCTTCTCCGAGGTGGTGGCGACCTCCCTCTTCCAGGGACTCCCGGCCGGGAGCAAGGCGACGGTCAAGATCCCCATCGCCTGCTTCGCCGCGGGGGGCCTCGACCTTGAGGTGGTCAACACCCCGTTCCTCGTCTACACCGACGGAGCCTTCTCCGCCTCGTTCGCCAACGTCCGCTGGGTGCCGAAGGCGGCCAACGATCCCGACGCCAAGAAGTGTGAGGACCTGACCTAGGGCTCTTCGCACACGAGAGACGCGAGGGACGGGGTTCGGTGGTGTCCGGCCATCGGGCCCCGTCCCTCGCGTCTCCGGTCCGGGGACGCGGGGGTCAGTCCGTGGGAAGCAGGGTTCCGAGCGGTCCGAGATCGAGGTTGAGGTCGGAGGGTGAGAGCCCGAAGCGTTCGCACAGTTCGGTCATCGCCTCCTCAAGACGCATGAGCGTCAGGCCCAGCACCTCGACCTGCTCCTCGGTCAGGTCCCCCTGCTCCATCCGGCGCACGCACTGGCGTTCCACCAGCTGTCGCACGAGTTCGACGAGGGTGAGTACGAGGCGGGTCAGGTCCCGCTCGACCGCCTCGGGGTCGGTGTTCACCCGCCACCGGCCGCCCCGCGCCGCTCTCCGGGTGTTCCGGAAGCCCTCCCAGGTGTTCACGGAGTCCTTCCGCCCGCTCGCCGGAGTCCCTTTCGCCGGAGTCACCGAGCGCGCCCTGCCGGATGTCCTCCGCGCGGTTCGCAGGTCCTCCGCGGCGGCGCGGAGCCTCTCCCGGGTGACGCCGGGGTCCTCCGTCTCGCGAAGATTCTCCGCGGGCGGGCCGCCGCCGGGACGGTTCACCGTGGGGACCCGTGGTCCGGTGGGTCGAGCGCGCTCGCCGGGGTGGTCGCGTCGGATGTCCGTACGACCGTGACCGCGCCCGGCGGGTGCACGGAGGGAATCGCGTCGGACGCCCGTACGGATGTGATCAGGGCACGCAGTGAGATGCGGACGAGGTCGATGTCGGCGATGGAGAGCACGAGGTCGCCGCTGACCACGACCCCGCCCGCCAGCAGCCGGTCGAGCAGGTCGACGAGTGCCACGCGTTCGGCGGGCAGGCGTCCCTGGGCGGCGAGCGCGGCGCCGCGCGGGCGGCGGTCAGGTGTCATCGGGCACCTCCCGGCCGGTCGTGCCGAGATCCAGCACGGTGAAGGAGTACGGCGCCCAGGGGCCGGTGAGCTCCAGGTCGATCCCCTGCCCGCGCAGGCCGTCGACGGCGGTGACGAACTCCTCGGCGTGATCCTCGTCGACGAGGTAGGCGCCGTTCAGCACCATCGGGTCCTCGCGGCCGGACAGCTCCGGATCCTGGGGCCGGTGCCGGTGGCTCGCGACGGAGGTGGCGGCCAGGGTGGCGTGGATGTGCTCCGCGCGCTCGGCCGCCTGGCGCCACGCGTCCTCCCGGTTGCGCAGGCTGGCCCGGCGGCGTTGCAGGTAGGCCGTCCCCGGCTTGCCGCTCTCCGCGGCACTCTCCCCTGCCGGCGGCGAGTCGGCCGCGGCCGGGGCGGCGTACGCCTTCACCCCCCACTCCCTGCGCCCGGTGACGTGGGCGAGCACCGCGGCGAAGTCGTCATGCCTGCGCCGCAGCAGGTCGCGGACCTGCTCCTCGCCGGTGTAGACCGTCACCAGCCGGACCGGTGCGGTGGGGGCCTCCTCCGCGACGGTCTCCACGACGCGATGGTGAGCGCGGGCTGTGTCTCCGACCCAGTCCAGATCCTCCAGAGAGCGCCGTAGCGGCTCCTCGCCGAACTCGTCCAGGGGCACCGGGCTCACGTACGCGACCAGGCCCTCGTGCGTGATCGCATGTACGGGCGCATCGGCCACGCCCGTCACGCCGGCGGGGAGGGTGCGGCCCAGGTCCTGGGCGATCGCGTAGAGGTACGTGCCCGCCTCAGCCATCGCGGTCCCCCTTTCTGGACCTTCTGGGCTCGCGAGGCTCCCGGTACCGCCTCGGCTCTCCGGCACCCCTCGACTCCCTGACCTCTTCGGGGAATCTGTCCAGGGAGCGGCGCCTTGGGGTCTCCCAGTCCTCCTCCGCGGCGGCCAGCCGGCGGCGCAGGCGGCGGTTCTCCTCGACCAGGTCACGGTCCTGCGCGGTGAGCCAGGGATCGTGCTCCCACCAGTCGATGCCCAGCTCCCGTGCCGTGTCGACCGAGGCGATGAGCAGGCGCAGCTTGATGGTGAGCAGCTCGATGTCCAGCAGGTTCACCCGGATGTCACCCACGATCACGATGCCTCTGTCCAGCACCCGCTCCAGGATGTCGGCGAGATTGGCGGGCTCCCGCCCGCCGGACGCTCCCCGGCCGTAGGGCTGGGAGAACGCGCCGCCGGGGCGTGCCACCTCGGCCATGTCAGCTCGCCTCGCCGCTGTCGGCCCTGCCGCGCCGGTAGCGCTTCACCCTGCGGTACGACAGCAGGTCCCCCTCGGGGCCCAGCTCGACCTGGTAGAGCGCGAGCATGTCGCCCGACGAGGGGATGTGCCGGTCCTCGACGACCTCGACCTCGACCAGCCAGCCGCCCTCCGTCGGTCGTACCTGTGTCACCCCCTCGGTGTCCTTCGAGGTCAGCTCGGCGATGTGCCGCAACCCGGTCGTTCCCGCGGTCGCCGCGGACAGGGCAGGAGAGCGTCGTCCCGGACGGCGGGCCTTCGCCTGTGGCCTGTCCTCCTCCAGGTCCTCCTCGTCCTCGACCTCCTCGTAGAACTCCTCGTCCTCCTCCTCCGGCTCCTCCTCGTCGAAGGCCTCGTCGGAGGTCTTGTAGGAGTCGTCGGCAGGGCGCTCCGCACGGGTTCTGCGCTTGACAGGCACGGGATCGCTCCCCTCGTTGTCTCTCCGTTCTCCGCCGGTGCGGCCGTACCGGCGGAGGTCCGGGCTAGGTGATCATCTCTCGGAGGATCCGCTCCGCGGCCATGGACTCCTCCTCCTCGGAGATCTCGCCGGATGCCCTGGCCTCCGCGAGCTCCTCCAGGCGGCGTCTGACCGCCGCGGGGCTCCGCAGTTCCATCTCGGCCTGTTCCTCAAGCAGCTCCGCGAGCCGGATCAGCCCGCGCAACGGCGCGAGCGGCAGACTGAAGATCAGTCCCAGTGGGTCCATGGTCGATCACCTGCCTTCAGGTCCTGACGAAGTCGTACGGTGCCAGCGGGCCGAGCAGGCGCAGCCCCACCCGGCCCGCCCACCGGGTTCCGAACTCGGCCAGGGCCTCCTCGATCTCCGGCTGCCGGTCGGTCTGCGCGAGCAGGGCCAGATGGGCGGCGTCCTGCTCATGGGTGGGTTCGCGTACCGCGATGGCGACGCAGAGCGGGGTGAAGACGTCGAGCAGCGCGGCGGTGTCGGCCTCGCGCTTGGCCGCGATCGATGTGTTGATCAGCTCTCCGAGCCGCATCCTGGTGTCCCACGTCGCCTCTTCGGGGCGCCCGCGGATCTCGTCGCGCAGCCTCGCCGTCTCGGGGTTCTCCTCCAGGACCTCCCACAGGATCGTCTGCTCGACATAGCGCCCTTTCACGATGTACTCCGCTCGGCCCTCCAGTTCGTTCAGCGTGTTGCGGAAATCGTCGTGGTACGGGGTGAGCAACTCGTCGACGACCGCCTGCGCGTCCGTCACCACCGCCCCGAAGCGGAGCGGGAGCACGGGTACCTCGGCGGCGGCTTCGTCCAGCAGCCGCTGGTGGGCCATGAGATCGTCCGGCCTGCCCAGCGGGCGGTCGGTGGGGACATCGCTCACCAGGGCGGCGATCTCGCCGTACCGCACCAGCCGGACCTGGCCAGGAGGATCTCCCACGCCGAGGGTGTCCGGGGTCAGCTCGACGTCTGCGGGAACGATCCCGTAGATGTAGGAGCCGGCTCCGCGCTCGGGGGCGCCGGACCTCTCGGACCCGGTGGGCCTGGGCCGCTTACCGGAACCGGTGCCACGCCGTCCGGGTGCCTGGCGCTTTTCGGACTTCGATCTGTCGGACTGGGCGGTCCCGGATTTTCCGCTGGGATCGCGCATCTCACTCTTCCCTCCGTCGTCTGCGCCGGGGGGCCGGTTCGCGCTCTTCTTCCTCCTCGAACTCCTCCTCCTTGGACCCGCCGGTCAGGCTGCGGAGCTTCTCTCCGGCCGCGTCCAGCAGCCCGTCCGTCGCGCCCTTGACCTTCGCCTTGCTGCCGCTCTGGGTCACGTCCTGCATCAGCTCCGGCAGCCCCTTCTGGCTGCCGACCTGGGAGAGGTCGAGGCGGTTGACCGCCTCCGCGAAACGCAGGTAGGTGTCAACGCTGGCCACCACGACTCGTACGTCGATGGTCAGGAGTTCGATCCCGACGAGGGAGACCCTGACGAAGGCGTCGATCACGAGCCCCTTGTCGAGGATCGTCTCGATGACGTCGGCCAGACCCGATGAGGATCGGTAGCCGCTCGCTCCGCCCCCCGAAGGTTGGACAATGGTCATGGTGTTCCTCTCCGGTACCTCCTTCGATCACGCCCTGGTGGCCGTCTTGCGACGGGCGGGACGCCTGGGCGGTTCCTCCTCCGATCTGCGGGACGCGCCGGAACCGCGGCGTCGCAACGGGCGCCTGGGCGGCTCCTCCTCTTCAGGCTCCTCTTCTTCCTCCTCGTATTCGCTCTCTTCTTCCTCGGGTTCCTCCTCGCCGGGCTCTTCTTCTTTTTCTTCTTCGAGTTCCTCTTCTTCCTCGGGGCCCTCTTCCTCTCCCTCGGGGCCCTGGGCCTCCTCCTCTTCCCGGAGAGCCGTCTCCTGGTCCTTGACGACCTTGCTGTCGCGGATCTCGCCGCGCCAGCCCTGAAGGTCGTCGGGGTGCAGGAGCACCTCGTTCATGACGTGCCGGCGGAAGTGCTTGAGTTCGAGGCGCGCGCGTCTGCCCTGGGCGCGCCACAGGTTGCCGGTGCGCTCGAACAGGCCCTGCGGGTGGTACTCCAGGACGAGCAGGATCCGGGTGAGCTCGGGGGCGATCTCGTGGAAGGTCACGGCGCCGTCCACGTAGCCCTTCGCACCCTTCGAGCGCCAGATGATCCGCTTGTCGGGCACCTGCTCGATGATCGTCGACTCCCAGATGCGGTGGGACAGGAAGACCTGTGCCTTCCAGTGCAGCTTCTCGTCGGACGGTTGGTCGACGTTCTCGACCTTCTTCATGAACTTCGGGAAGTCGCCGAACTGGGTCCACTGGTCGTAGGCCATCCGGACCGGAACACCGATGTCGATCGTTTCGATGATGCTCGTCAGCTTCAGCTTCTTGCCTTTACCCCCCTTTCCGCCCTTGCCTCCGGTGATCTTCTGTATCAGGCCACCGATGGCCATCTTGCCCAGTCCCTTCACCAGGCCCCCGGCCATCGATCCTTTCGAGCCGCCACCTGTCACGGCGCTCATCAGGCTCGATCCGTTGCCTCCGGCATAGTCGGTCAACCGGCCGGTCGCGCCCTTGACCTTGTCACCCACCGATGACAGCGCCCGCTCCCCGGCGGCTCCGAGGAGATTCTGGAACTCGTGGGTGAGCCGGTTCATGGGGGACTCCTGGCCGTTCTGCTGCTTGGGCCGGTCCGTTGAGGTCTTAGCCATCGAGATCACCCCCGTGCCCTGGCGGGTGCCCGCCTGGTGCGCGGCGGTGCCGATCCACGGCGGGAGGGGGCCCGGCTCCTGGGCCTGGCCGGCGCTTCCTCCTCTTCCTCTTCCTCTTCCTCTAGCTCCTCCTCTTCCTCCTCCTCGGGCTCTTCTTCCTCTTCTTCGTCCCTCGGCCGGGACTTCTCACGGGATCTCGTGGCCTTCCCGCGGCGCTTCCGGCGTTCCTCGAACTCTTCTTCCTCTTCTTCCTCTTCGGCCTGCTCAGGGTTTCGCAGTGACTCGGCCCGGTCGTGCAGCCTGCTGCTCAGCGAGTCGATCTGCTTGCTCACCGCTGCTTTGGCGGCGTCCTTGCCCGCGTCCAGAAGATCGCTGCGAATGCTTTCGGTGATCTTTTCCACTTCCGGAGATGAGGTGAGCATCTTCAGTCCCTGCTGCAACAGGTCGCCCTTGCCGGCGCGCAGGTGGCCGGTCACGCCGGCGATGGCCAGCACAGCCGCCAGCCGGTATTTCCCGCGCCCCAGAAGGTAGCCTCCGGCCACGGCGAGGGCCATTCGCACTACGTTGTTCACGATCACCACTCCTTGTCGATTGTCCTGCTGCGGAGTCCGTCTCATCTCTTCGAGTCCCCGGGGCCGGGCCCCGCCAGCGCACCACGGAGAAAGACGACATTGACCAGAGCCGACGCCCGTTGCGGTGAATGTGGGAAGAGCATTCCGTTCCCACAATTTCATTTCCCCATACCCTAGAAAACCCCCATAAAAGCACATATGGGCAAAAAAGGAACAAAAGGGATATTGCTCTGGCTGGGCCTTCCTTGGGAGCCGGATTCCCGTCGTGGGCTGAGGGGTGGAACAACCGTCCATCCGCCTCTGGTCTACGGCAGAGGTTGAGAGTTCAATGATGTGTTGGGGCCAACGGCGGAGCTTTGTAACAAGTGAAGCCAGGTTCCCGGAAAGATTTGGTCAAGATTCCTAAGACGAATGAGCCGAGACAGGAGAGAGGCGCTTAAAAAACGGGCACAACCACCTCGTTAACCCGTAAAGCGGAGGTACAGCCCTGGTGAGAAGATCGAGGGCCGGGTTCGCCTTGGTTGCCATGACGGTTGTTTCCACCATGGTCGGCGGGCTCACGGGATGTGCACGTGCGGAGTTCACCTACGTCCGCCACGACGACGGGCAGACATACTTCAAGGTTCCGGCGGCCTGGCAGAAGGTCGACCAGACGGCGCTGGACAAGGCGACCATCGGAGCCGACCTCGAATCGGCCACCGCGCAGCTGCGCAAACAGCTCATCTGGTCGACCGCCTACGACGCCCACAGCAAGCCGTCTCCAGACCACCTGCTCGGCTACGGCACCGAGGACGAACCATTCGTCTTCGCCCGGATCGCCAAGCTCCTCCCCGAGGAGCAGGACGCGCTCTCCCTGAACAGCATGCGCAACTCCGTCCTGCCCGTCACCGAGACGGTGCGCAAGGAGTACGCGGAGATCCCCGGCTACCCGCTGAAGGACTTCGAGCTTCTCGCCGACGAGGTGCTCCAGCCCGGAGACGGCCTGCGCGGGGTGCACGTGCGGTTCAACTACGCGATCGAGGGCGCCGGGACGGAGACCTTCGACCTCACCTCCTATCTGGCCCCGGACGGCAAGCAGATCTCCACCCTGCTGATCCGCTGCTCGGCCGCCTGCTACCGGAAGCGCGCCGGGGAGTTCGACAGGATCGCGCAATCTTTCAAGGTCAAACGACTCACCGGGTGAGGAGAAGCCCGTACATGAAGTCACCTCCGCAGCCCCCCACCTTCGAAGGACTACGGGCCCCCGGCTCGGGTCCGACGGACCCGCATCCCGACAAGCGTAAGAAGATGCCGTTCTGGGATCGGATCAAATTCCTCCTCATCCTGACGATCATTTATTTCATCCTGGTGTGGAGTGAGATGGCCTCATTTGAGGGCATCATGACGTTCCAGGATGCGATGATCACCACTGCCGTCGCGGCGCCGTGGATCTTCTGGCTCCTGGGCGCCGAGTTCCTGCGCCAGCTCCACTTCTTCGTCAGCGAGCGCTCCGCCGGATACAACCGGTTCTGGACGCGCGGTGTGTTCGGCGGCTTCGAGCGCTGGACCCACCGCCGCTTCTCCGACTGGAATCGCTTCAGGATGGCACGTGCCATCAAGTGGCTGTTCTGGATCGCGGTGCTCGCCCTCATCCTCGGCGAGGTGCTGGACACCTCTCCCGCGCTCGCGTTGTTCCAGGCGCCCGCGCTGCTCTGGCAGGCGCTGCCGTACATGGCGCAGCTCGCCTTCGCGTTCTTCTTCATCGCCTTCCAGTTCATCGGCCTCTTCTGGCTGCTGTCGCGGGGCGGCGTGGAGACCTACTTCCCCGACGACATCAAGACCCGCTTCACCGACGTGTGGGGCCAGGACCACGTCGTCGAGCGGGTCAAGGAGAACATCGTCTTCCTGGAACGGCCGGACGCGATCGAGGAGCGCGGTGGCTACGTGCCCAGCGGCCTGCTGCTGTGGGGTCCGCCGGGCACCGGTAAGACCCTGATGGCCGAGGCCGTGGCCGGGGAGACCGGCAAGCCGTACGTGTTCGTCGACCCCGGCGCGTTCGTCAACATGTTCATGGGCATCGGCATCCTGAAGGTGAAGTCGCTGTTCAGGAAGCTCCGCAAGCTCTCGCTGCGGTACGGGGGCGTGATCGTCTTCTTCGACGAGGCCGACTCCCTCGGACGGCGTGGCTCGCTGGCGCAGCAGGGGCCCAGGGGCGGCCCCGGATTCTCCCCGCACGCCGCCGGGTGCCATGGCTTCGGCTACCTCAGCGAGGACACCCGCTGGTTGCTGACCCGCAAGGGCGCGGCGGAGCGGGAGGAGCCGGACACCGGCCGCAGCCGCTTCATGATGGGCGGCATGGGCGGCGGAGGTGGCGACCCGGGCACGCTGCAGGCGCTGCTCACCGAGCTGTCGGGCCTGAAGAAGCCCCGGGGCATCGTCAACCGGCATGTGAGAAGGCTCTTCGGCATGCGGCCCAAGCCGCCGCCGAAGTACCGGATCCTGGTCATGATGGCCACCAACATGCCCAACTCGCTGGATGAGGCGCTGCTGCGGCCGGGCCGCATCGACCGCATCTACAAGGTGGGCTACCCGTCGAAGGCGGGCCGGGTCCGCACCTACCGGGGCTACTTCGACAAGGTCGACCACGAACTGACCGACGAGCAGCTGGACAAGCTGGCGACGATCACGCCCTACGCCACCGGTGCCACGATCAAGGACCTGGTGAACGAGTCGCTGATCACCGCGATCCGCGATGGCCGGGAGGTCATCACCTGGTCGGACGTGACCAGGGCCAAACGGCTCAAGCAACTCGGACCGCCCGAGGACGTGGAGTACATCGAGCGCGAGCGGCACGCGGTCGCGGTGCACGAGGCCTGCCACGCCGTGGCGGCCTACCGCACCCGCTACCACCTCGAGATCGACATCGCCACGATAGAGAAGGGCGCCGACTATCTCGGCATGGTCGCGAGCATCAAGCCCGAGGACCAGTTCACCCGCTGGAAGTCCGAGCACGAGGCCGACATCATGGTCTCGCTCGCCTCACTGGCGGGGGAGCGGATGTTCTTCGGCGAGGACAACTCCTCCGGCGTCTCGGGTGACCTGTTCTCGGCGACGTACCTCACCGCACTGATGGAGGCGCACTGGGGCATGGGGCGCGGGGTGACCTCGGTGCCCGCGCTGCAGGAACTGGAGATTATGGGAGGCAAGTCGATGCCCAAGCCCGGCGGCGGTGGCATCGGTTTCACCAAGACGCCAGGTGGCGGGCAGTCGCCGGCCCCCGACGTGCTGGGTGAGCGCATCGAGTTCAACCTGGTGCGCCTGCTGGACCGGACCGAGGAACTGCTGCGGGAGCACCGGAGAGACGTCCTGTGCCTGGCCCACGCGCTGGAGACGCACAAGACGCTCAACGGTGACGACGTGGTCGCGATCCTGGAGCGAAGGCAGGGGCCGCTGGTCGACGGCTCGGTCTATCTCTCGGACGACTTCTACGCCGAGATCGAGGAGTATCACCTGGAGGCGGCGCGGGCGCATCGCGAGCACAGCCACGTGTCGCGCACCCTGCCCGTCCCGGCGGCCCTGCTCAGGCTCGAACCCGCCGTCGCGGTCGTGCAGGGAGCGGTGGTGACGGGCAACGGCCACGGCGCCACGATGTCGGCCGGGCCGGCCTCGGCGGTCGCGGCCGAGCCGGACTTCGTGCCGTGGGGTGACGGCGGTCCGGTGCCCCGGCTGTCACCGCCAGCGCCCGTGCCGTTGCCACAGCCTCCGCCGTCCGGCGTTCCCGCGCCGCGGGGTGGGCGGCTGAGGGTGGTGCTCCTGGTCGTGGCCAGCCTGGTGGCGCTGGCGGCCTTCACCCTGCTGGGCGTGTACCTGCTCAATGGCGGGAGTGTCGTGATGGGCGGGGCGGGCTCGCTGGAGTCCGGCACGCTCCCGGTGGTGCTCGTCGCCGTACTGGCCGCGATCGTGGGAGCGGGCATCGTCGCCGCGGTCACCCGGGGATCGCGGGCCGCCAGGGCCAGGGCCGAGGCCCAGCGTGACAGCGCCGTGGAACGGGCACAGTTGCTCGCCGCGGCGATGGACCCCGAGGTCGCCATGCGGGTCCTCGGCTACAAGGGCACCGATGAGCGGCCCCCACGCTGAGGGCTTCGAACACGCACAGCCCGCCGGGCCGAGGCCGCGGGCGGGCTGTGCGGTCGGGAGGTTCCGGGGGAGCCGGTGAGCCGGTTCCCCCGGAGGCCCGTCAGTCGAACTCGCCGTCCTTCACGCCGCCGACGAAGGCGTCCCACTCGCTTCGGGTGAACGCCAGAGCTGGGCCGCCCGGATCCTTGGAGTCGCGGACGAGGTAAAGCCGATCGGCGTCGGCCTTGTGTCGGGCAACGGCCGGATCACCGGGGACGACCGCCACCTCCACGCAGTCGCCTCCGTTGGTGCTGCGACCGCTCTTACGCCACTCGGCGTCGGACAGATCCATCGTGGACCCTCGCACTTTTTCTTCCTTCTACGGCTAGGGGGAGGAAAACCTTCTCGCCATCTGGGCGATGAAGGCCGCCGACTCCTCCTGACCGAGTGCCATCTCGCAGAGGCTCTCGAACATGGAGGCGTATCGGCTGACCTGCTCCGGGTCGTCCGGCACGAGCCCGCTCGAGGCCTGCTCCAGATAGAGCAGGTCGGGAACCTCGGGCTCGGGGAAGCTGAGCAGGCAGAACTTGCCGTCCATCGCCGCGTGCGCCCCCGCGGAGAACGGGGCGACCCGGATCTCCACGTTGGGCAGCGCGCCGAGGTGGACGAGATGTTCCAACTGCTCCGACATGACGTCGCGCCCGCCGATCTGACGCCGGATCACTGCTTCGTCGAGCACCGCGACAAGGTGGATCGGGTCACCGGGTCCGTGCAGCAACCGCTGGCGCGAGATGCGCACGGAGACCGTCTCCTCGACCTGGGAGGGGGTCTGGACAATGGAGGTCGCCTCGATCACCGCGCGTGCGTACGGTTCGGTCTGCATCAGGCCGGGAACGACGAGCGGCTCGTACGAGCGCACGAGCGACGCCTCCGCCTCCAGCCCGATGTAGGAGTCGAAGCCCGGTTTAAGGGCTTGGCGGTGGGGGTGCCACCAGCCACGCCGCCGGGCCTCCACGGCCATCTGGATCAGGGAGTCACGTGCCTCCCCGGTCACGCCGTACACATCGGTGAGGGCCGACACGTCCGAGGGGCGGGGACGGGTCAGGCCCGTCTCGTATCTCCAGACGGTGGTGTCGGTGGAGCCGATCCGCTCGGCCACCTCCACCCGTGTCAGCCCGCTGTCCTTTCGCAGACGGTTCAGTTCAGCCATCAGGCGGCGATGACGGGCCGTGGGGCTGCGTCGAGAAGCCACGCATCTACCTCCCTCCGTCCTTTGATAGCAAATCTGTGGAATCTCAACATGAGGTATTGCAGTCCTTGATAGAACAGTTCACCGTGAGTGAGTGTGCCATCTCAGACGGCGATGTGCATGGAATGTCAACAACCCCCTCCTGCAGGAGGGGGCTTGAGGCGCGGTGATGCGCTTCGAAGCCCCGCGTTGACCAGCCCTGGCCATCATGAACTGGAGGTGTGATCCAGATGGCTACGTTGAACACAAGATTGCAGACCGACCTTGGGGTGCTTCCTCAGCTCCAAGCTCTCGAATCCGTGGGAGCAGACACGCCCGAGGGTGGGCACGAAACGGCTCACGGACACC